>CAZWPZ010000280.1:0-3468 GCA_964636005.1 uncultured Eudoraea sp. | reverse complement strand
CCGATTTGCTGTAAGGACAGCCAAACCTTTAAAGCTCTAAAACCACGAGAGTTTTGAAGTCCGTATTCGTAAAAATTTTGTGCAAACTCATTTTCATTTTTACTAAAATTATAATATTCTGGATGTGAACTGTAGGTGTCTAAAAGATGCTGCGGATCTTTAACCAAGGTACACCCTGCTTCAAGTGGGCTGTATAACCATTTATGTGGGTCAAGAGCGATGGAATCAGCTTCAGAAAGACCATCAAATAGGCCTTTGTATTTTGGAATAATTGCCGCTGGAACACCGTATGCGCCATCAATGTGAAACCATAAATTATAGTTTTTACAGATAGTTGAAATACCCTTTAAGTCATCCACAACACCCGTACTAACATCTCCAGCTGTGCCAATGACCATGAGGGGTTGACACCCATTTACTACATCTTCTTTAATAGTATCTTCGAGGATTTTATTATTCATTTTGTTGGAAGCGTCCGTTGGAATCCAACGAATAGAATTGGTACCTAAACCAAATAATATGGCGGCTTTATCAATCCAGGTATGTGTAGTTTTAGAACAATAAACGGTTAGTTTTTTAGAGCTGCTTTCCACCCCATTTTCTTTAATGCTCTTGGGTGCTTTGGCTGTCCTGGCTGCCAAAAATGCTGTAAAGTTTGCCATATTTCCACCACTGACCAAGATTCCTTCGTAACTGGTAGGAACACCAATAAATTCTGCCAACCATTTTATGGTTTGTCTCTCAATTTCACTGGCCATAGGACTTAGAATATGGGCTCCTACATTCGGATTTATGGATGCGGCTAATAAATCGGCTAAGGCTCCAATTGGTGCAGCCGAGGAAGTAATATAACCTAAGAATTTTGGGTGTCCGTTAAACAAGCTATGGTTGATTAACAACTCTGTTGTTCTTGAAATAAGTTGGGCTGCATCCGTTCCTTTATCTGGAAAGGAGGTTATGCCCAGTAGACTTTGTAACTCAGTGGGACTTGCGTTAACAGTAACAGGTTTTTTATGAATGCTTGAAAGAAAATCAGAAATATCGTCTATTAGTTGATGTCCGATTTTACGAAACTCTTCTTTACTGATTTCTATGGAATTATTTCGATTTTCAATCATGTTGTTGCGCTTTCGTTAGCTATTTTTCAATGAATTGGCTACAATTGTTTGCCCTGTTAGCTTTGTTTGTAGAGGTACGTGAGTTCGAAATTAAAGCCTGTAATTAGTTTGTTTCTCTAATGTAGGAAAATATTTTAAATAGGCTGGATGTCAGGGTGTTCTTATCGATAATGTAAGCGCCGTGCTTCTAAATATGGAAATTTAAAATCGAACGTATTAAACTCTCTCTACTCTCTGTGGCAATATTTTATTTTGGTAATGATAGGGAAGGAGGAATGCAATCCTCACATTTGCCCCAGAAAGGGTTTGGCTCTGGCCCCATCTCGAAAACAAAATGGGCACCATTAACAATATCTTCATGCTTGAACCAGGATTTCCTGTATTCAGAATCATTTAACTGGGCATTCTGGATGTAAATATTTTCCTTTGATACGTTTTTAGCTTCAATTACCAGTTTTTTTCCACCATATACGTAGTCAGATAGTTGTATGGTAACTTTTTCAAAAATTGGAGAACCAATGAGATAAACCCCAATCTCTGGTTGCTGCGGATAAAAACCCATGGCACTTAAAATATACCAGTTCGAAAACATTCCTCGGTCTTCCATGCCTGTTAATCCATCTGGCCTCGGAAGATGGAATAACTCCATAATTTTAGTAACCATTTTCTGGGTTTTCCATGGGGATCCTGCATAATTGTACAGATAGGGTGCATGTCTGTCAAATTCGTTTCCATGGCAATATTGGCCAAGCATACCCGTCACATCTCTTAATGGATATTCTGTCTCAAAGGGAATGGTAAAAAACTGGTCTAATTTCTTTACGAATTTTTCATTTCCGCCAACACTGTTAATTAATCCCTGCACATCATGAGGAACGAACCATAAGTAAGTCCAGGCGGTGCCTTCCCGATAGAATCTTTGGCCATAAGGCTTTGTAGGATCAAAGGGCTCAGCCCACGTGCCATCGGTTCTTTTGGGATGAAAAAACTCCGATTTTGGATTGTAAAGATTTAAATAATTTTTCGAGCGTTCATAGAAATACGAATAGTCCTCTTCATACCCAAGCATCTTTGCCAGTTGTGCAATACAAAAATCAGAGTAAGCATAACCCAGGGTGCGGTTCACGGCGTCTCTGCCACTGGGTAAATCTACTGGGGGACCCGTAGTAATTTCATCTGTCGGAATATACCCGTATTTGAGGTAAGGTTTTAGGCGCGACCAGCCAGATATTGTATCGGTGGCGGCTTTCCTCAAGGATTCATACGCAGCTACAGCATCAAAGTCTTTTATCCCCGCATGGTAGGCAGCCGCAATTTCTGGTTGATTTCCTGCTCCCCAAAAACCTTCTGGATCCAAGCCAATGATGTCGGTTTTCAATTGCTCCAATAAATCTTCTGGATACAGTAAAAGTTTATCAAAGGTCCCCAATGGCCAGTTAATATACCAGTCGTCGGTTAATGTCATGTACAAACTCGTATAGAAATTTGTCTTTTGAGCCTCTGAGCCACCTTCAACTTCAATAACACTCAAAAGAGTATTCCATTTTCTCTGCAAATTACTCTTGGCCTTGTCAAATGCTATATTCTTAACATCATTTAGCTTTTGCTCTGCGTCTTGTGGACTTATATTTGAAACAGCCACTTTCAGCACCACATTTTCATTTTCAGCAAATGTGAATGATAGATAGCAACCTTGCTCCTGGCCTCTGGTCACCTTGCTCCTTTTTTCAATTACACCATTTTTCCATGTACCATAATCCGAAAAGGGTTTACTAAGCGAAATATGATAATACAAAATACTGTCACCATCTTTAGTTACCCTCTGCCATGCCTTGAGGGTTGTTTCATTGACTATTTCGATTTTTGATTCAACGGATTTCCCTCTGGTATTCGCAAATAGATTATATAATTGCTCAGGAGTTTGAGATTGTATAAAATCACTGTCTGTGTTTTCCAAAGGAGGTAGTAAACCCAGGTTACCTAAATTAAATAGAATATGTGCAGAATCGGTCTCAGGAAAGGAATATTTGTGGAAGGCAACATTTTCTGTACTAGTGAGCTCTGCTTTTATATTATAGTCTGTTAACTCCACGGTATAGTATCCCGGCTCTCCTTTTTCAGTGCCTCTATCCCATCTCGATCTATAGCCGTCACCTGGCTTGTTTCGATCGCCTATATGAACATTCAATTTCCCCGTAGTAGGCATTATTGGTAAGTATCCGAATCGTTCGTATTGCCTGTTTAGATGGGAAAAACCCAGGATGGTCGAATCATCATTTCTGTAGCCTGTTGCCCGCATATGCCAAATTCCATCATAACCGGTATTTGGATTTACGACCATTCCTTTTGG
>CAZWPZ010000279.1:0-9856 GCA_964636005.1 uncultured Eudoraea sp. | reverse complement strand
ATCATATCGCGGTCGTGCTCCACAACAATCACAGAATTACCAATATCCCGTAACGACTGCAATGACTTTATTAGACGGTTATTGTCTCTTTGATGCAGTCCTATACTCGGTTCATCCAAAATATACAAAACACCAACCAATTGCGAGCCAATCTGGGTTGCAAGTCTAATCCTTTGTGCCTCACCCCCTGAGAGCGATTTTGAACTTCTACCTAAAGAGAGATAGTCTAAACCAACGTCTAATAAGAAGTTAAGACGTGTAGTTAACTCTTTGTTTATTTCAAATGCTATTTTAAGTTGATTATCAGATAGTTTAGAATGGATAGACTTAAAAAAAGTTGCCAATTCTGTAATATCCATTTCACTTAATTCGGCAATATTTTTGTCGGCTATTTTGAAATAAAGAGATTCTTTTTTTAGTCTGGAACCACCACAGCTAGGACATGAACGCTTATCCATAAATCCGCGTGCCCAACGTTTTAAACTGCTTGAACCAGATTCTTCATATTGATTTTTGATAAAGTTGGATATTCCTTCGTAGTCGATATGGTAATTTCTTTTGACACCAAGAGTTTTTGAATCAATCTCGAACTTGTCAGAGCCTCCATGGAGAATTATTTCAATGGCTTCCGGGGCAATCTCCGCAATGGGTGTACTAAGGTCAAAATCGTAGCGCTTGCCTATTGTCTCTAGTTGCTTAAACGCCCAAGACTTTTTATATTCTCCCAGCGGAGCTATCCCACCAGCATTTATGGAAAGTTTTTTATTTGGGAATATCTTATCTTCATTTACTTCATAAACATGACCAAGCCCATTGCAATTTGGACACATTCCTTTGGGTGAATTAAAGGAAAAGGTATTAGGTTCAGGGTTAGGGTAGGAGATACCGGAGGTAGGGCACATCAGGTCCCTGCTGAAGTAACGAGGAGTGGTTTGATCTTCCCCTATAACCATTAGAACATTATTCCCGTGATACATGGCTGTATTTATGGATTCAGACAAACGTTTATCCTGATTGTCCGTAGCATCTACTTTAAGTCTATCTATAACAATTTCAATATCATGGGTTTTGTATCGATCTACCTTCATCCCCTTCGTTATATCCACTATATCGCCATCTACCCGTACTTTAACAAAGCCCTGTTTCCCAATTTGTTCGAATAGTTCTCTATAATGACCTTTTCTTGATTTAACAGAAGGGGCAAGAATATGGATCTTTTTGTCCAAATAAAGATCTTTTATTAATTCTTTAATTTGGTCGTCACTATAGCTAACCATTTTCTCTTCCGTTATATAACTATAGGCTTCACCCGCTCGGGCATAAAGAAGTCTTAGGAAATCATATATTTCTGTGATAGTGCCAACGGTTGATCTGGGAGATTTTGAAGTGGTTTTTTGTTCAATGGCGATAACAGGGGACAGGCCATCGATTTTATCGACATCTGGTCTTTCCAATCCTCCTAGAAATTGCCTGGCATAGGCAGAAAATGTCTCAATATACCTACGTTGTCCTTCGGCATAGATAGTGTCAAAGGCCAATGAGGATTTACCACTTCCAGATAGACCAGTAATTACAACCAATTTTTCACGGGGAATGGTAACATCTATATTTTTCAAATTATGCACCCTGGCACCTTTTACCTCAATATTTTCTTCGTACTTAATCATTGAAAAGGAGAAAGTTGCAAAGGTAAGGTTTTGCAAACTAATTTAGAAGCTGGGATTAGTCTGAAATTGATATAAAAATCAATAGGTGCTAGTATATCTAGGTATAATTAAGGAAACAAAATACCTGAAACGATATTTCCAAATTATCGCAAGGGGTAGCAATAAATAATTTCTAGACTAATTATTTTTAAAAAAACTTGGTCAATAAAAAGCCATCTCTATTAAACAGCTTCTCGGCTGTGCTCATAGGACAGCCTGGACGGTTTTAATTTATGGGTTTGATGGTGCTTAAACAGTATACCCTTTAGTTTAGATTTTTTAAGGATATCCTTACATTCTGACGAAGAAATCTGGCAGGGTATTCCACTAGCTGAAGTGATTCTATTTAAAAAGGCACTATCGCTAAAGGAAACTAGTTGAACATTTTTTTTGTTGTAATACAGGCCATAATTTCTTCGATGATCATATAATAACCAATCCTTATCTTGGTGGTGTATTCGAAAATGCCTGCTTATTAAAGGCAAGAGGTCATACATATTGTCCAGGACCCCAAATAGGATACCATCTTTTGAAGACTCTAATTTCAGAAAGGATTCTAAGTATTTTTTTTTGGTAGCAACTCTTTCTGCTAAATTATAAATGGTACGAATAGATCCGCCGGGCAGTTCTTTCTGATCTGATGAAGTTTTGGACACTAATTTTCGGATATATTGATATAACAAGAAGGGAATACCCTTTGTTTCACTAAGGAAGGCAAAATAGATGCTCTTCATAGCTACTGCATTGGTATGTGAAACGGTATTCCATACACTTTTTGCCATATCTATATTGGTGATGATAATTCTGTTTTCCGTAAACAACTCTTTTTGTGGTGCGTCCTTACTTTGGATTCCCGCTATTCTTAGTTGCTTGTCAAAAGCGAAATAAACAGCGGTTAAAAAACCATTAAAAGTTCCATCGTAAATTAAGTATATATCTTTTTCCATAACCTTAGAATAAAACTAGTTGTAAATTATTTTCAACCTTCTTTGATCGAGAAAGCCTTTGTGATCGTCTGTAGTTTTTTTTGGAAATGCTGTTGATTTTTACTGGGTGGTTTATTAATGAAGCGTCCATGCTCCCTTTAATCGCCCAATCTCCAATTTTGTCCTGAATAATTTTTTCTAACATCTTCCAGTCTTTTTTGTAATTTATCCAAAAATATGGAAAATATCCTAAATATGGAAATATTCCATAAAAATTTTGGAAATACGCCATATTGTGTATCTTTGAAACTAGTTACAAACGGAGAGAAGTTTCTTGATAGAAGCAGAACTAGTTCTCTTTGCTCTAATTTCAGATACTATGGAAAATGAACTAACCATAAAAAGATTTATTGAAGTACGAAGAGAATTGGGATATACCCAAGCGGAATTTGCCTCCTTATTGGGAATATCAACAACGACAGCGGATATAGAACGTGGCAGGACAAAACTTTCAGGAAAAATAGTAGTTGAGTTACTAAAACAATTTAAAGTGAACCCGCTTTGGTTATTTGGAGATAGCAACAATAAGTATCTTAATTCCAGTGGCAACAGCGTTATCCCTAAAGTGGTGACGGTCGACTCTTCAGAAAACGATAATATGGTATTGGTCAATGCCAAGGCAGCGGCCGGATATCCGCAAAATATTCAAGACACAAGTTGGTATAAACAACTACCTGCCTTTGATATTCCAATTCCTGAGTTTCGGAATGCTACCTATAGAGGTTTTCAGATAGAAGGGGATAGTATGTTGCCAAATTTACATCCGGGAGAATGGGTTCTGGCCAGGGCGGTAGAAAGTCTGGATGATCTTAGTTTGAGCAAAATGTATGTCGTCGTCTTACACGATGCTGTCTTGGTAAAAAAGATTGAAAGACATCCAAATACAGAAAAACTAATACTTATTTCTTTAAATGAAGTATATCCGCCATACGAGATTAGTGTTGAAAATATTCAAGAATTGTGGCAGGTCAGTAGTAAAATTACCTTTAGTGTCGATGCTACAACAGAAAAGGGTTTGTTGAAACAGCTCCAAGAATCCATGGAAGAGTTAAAGAATCAACTTAAAACTACCAACTAATATCCAACGGCAGTATCGTCCCCTCGTTTATCACCTCCTCCTTCCAGACGACCATCTGGTAAGATTCTAATGGCATCTACCTTCCCTAAAATAGGTGTAGGATCTGTACTTATTTTGTAATGTACTTTGTTTAATCCTTCCTTTAATTCTTCTGAAAAGCCACTGGACTCGAAAACAATATGATCGGGTTTCCATTGATGATGAAATCTCGGTGCATCTACTGCTTCCTGCATGCTCTTATTGAACTCGTAAACATTCAAAATTGTTTGAGCAACAGCAGTGATAATAGTGGATCCACCAGGAGACCCAACTACCATATATAGACTATTATCTTTTTCAACAATAGTAGGAGTCATGGAGCTTAACATTCTTTTTTTAGGAACTATTTGGTTGGCTTCTGCACCAGTCAGACCAAACATGTTGGGAGCTCCGGGTTTTGCGCTAAAATCATCCATTTCATTATTTAGAAAAATACCTAAATCATCGCAATATAATTTGGAACCATAGGCACCATTTAATGTAGTTGTGACAGAAACTGCATTGCCTTCCGCGTCAACGATGCTATAATGCGTTGTTTCATCACTCTCTTGTACCATTATTTCCCCGTGTTCTATATCGTCTGAGGAAGTGGCCCGGTCAAAACTAAAATCATCCATCCGTGAACTTATATAAGCTTCGCTTAAGAGAAAATCGAGCGGAATATCAACAAAATCCGGATCTCCTAAGTAAAAGTTTCTATCAGCGTAGGCTCTTCTAGCAGCTTCGGTGAAAAGTTGAACATACTTTTGAGAATTATGACCAAAATCCGACAGATCATAAGGCTCCATCATTTTGAACATTTGATATAACGTAAACCCTCCACTGCTAGGTGGACTCATCGATATAATCTTTAAATCCTTATACGTAAACATTATAGGCTGCCTCCATGTTGCCTTATAGTCTACTAGGTCTTTCTTTGTTATAATACCTCCTTTGTCTTGTATAAAGCGGACTAATCTATCCGCTACTTCCCCTTGATAAAAACCAGTACTTCCCTTCTTTGAAATCTGTTTTAGAGTTTCTGCCAAAGCAGGATAGCGCAACGTATCCCCTGGGATGCAATGATTGTAAAAATGTGTTTGCTCTCCGGTCTCTCTTAAGATCAGTTCCCTATATTTCTCTAATCTGGCAGCTTGTTTTTCGGTAATTACCACCCCTTTTTCAGCAAGTTCTATAACCGGACTTATCAGTTCTTCCATCGATAGGCTTCCAAAAGCTCTGTGGGTCTCAAAAATACCAGCTACCGTGCCCGGTACGCCAACGGCTAATCCTCCATAAATACTCTTACCAGGAATAACTTCACCCAAACTATCCAGGAACATATCACGATTCGCCTTTAACGGTGCTCTTTCCCTGTAATCCAATGCACCAACACTACCATCACTCTTCCTATACACCATAAATCCACCTCCTCCAAGGTTGCCTGCAAAAGGATATGCCACGGCAAGTGCCAATTCTGTAGCTATCATGGCGTCAAAGGCATTCCCCCCTTTTTTAAGTATTTCGACACCAATTTTGGAAGCTTCTTTTCTTGCAGATACAATCATAGCCGTATCACTTACTACCCCGGTTGGCTCAGCAGGTTTAGTCTTACAATTTGCGAATATGAGAAGAAGAACAACTATGATGGTAAATCGCATAGGGTTTTTAATTTTAGTTGTGAATAGGGTATTAATTCCTTAAAAAAAGAGGTGAACTCAGACTCGAACTCAGCGTAGTATTCTCTTAGTTCATTAATAGACAAGTTCATGTTACTGCGGTATCCCGTTCTTCTGTTCATTCCTGCCAAAACCTCTGATATTCCTTCAACACTGGCATAGCTCAAAAGCCAATTATCCTCAATCAAGTAGGGCATCATTCTAAGGGTTTTTTCTGGAAGAATGTCTTTATGACGTTCCAATACCTTATAAAAATTATCGGTATACTCCTCCAAAGGAATTGTGGAATATAGCTCCCAATTTTTTGCAAGAAAATGATCGTAAAATATATCTACAATTACTCTGCTATAATGCCTGTAGTTTTTATGCAGCCTCTTGCTACTACGTCTTGGAATGGGATGTGCATCTGTGAATGTATCAATGGCTCTGTGGAGTAATATCCCTTTTTGAACTTTTGAAGGAAGGTGTTTATACTTGCTGCCTTTTATACTGTCTGCAATAAAATTTCCAACACTAATTTCTTCGTTATCAAAAGACAAATAAATATGGGCCAAAAAGTTCATATGTAACGAAGATACCGCTCCATGAGCAATTAACCAATATCCTTTCTTGTAGATTCTTATGGAGGTGTATATTTGCAATGAAAATAATTAATCTATGACCTTAATAAAATCAATTTCAGGAATTCGCGGGACCATCGGCGGAAGGACTAATGACAATCTTACACCCTTAGATACAGTTAAGTTTGCGGCTGCCTATGGGACATGGCTGAAGGAATATGCCAATAAAGACAATGTAAAAGTGGTAGTAGGTCGAGATGCCAGACTCTCCGGGGAAATGATTCAGAGCCTGGTCGTTTCTACTTTGGTAGGTTTAGGAATAGACGTGGTTAACCTGGGTTTGTCTACCACCCCAACGGTTGAAATAGCAGTTCCATTGGAAGAGGCGGATGGAGGAATAATTCTTACAGCCAGTCATAATCCAAAACAGTGGAATGCCCTGAAATTATTAAATGAAAAAGGAGAGTTTTTAAATGCCAAAGAGGGTGCGAGTATACTAAAAATAGCAGAAGAAGAGGCCTTCGACTTTGTAGAAGTAGACCATTTAGGTAAAATCTCTGTAAAGGACGATTATATTGAAAAGCATATTGATCATGTATTGAATCTTTCGCTTGTTGATGCCGAAATTATAAAGAAGGTGAAGTTTAAGGTGGTAGTAGATGGTGTAAATTCTACGGGTGGTATAGCTATTCCAAAACTATTGGAAAGTTTTGGAGTGGAGGTGGTTCCGCTGTATTGTGAGCCTACAGGGCACTTTCCCCATAATCCAGAACCCCTGAAAGAACATTTGGGAGCAATTTGTAAAAAAGTTGTAGAGGAAAAAGCAGATTTCGGTATTGTTGTGGATCCCGATGTGGATCGATTGGCTTTTATTTGTGAAGACGGCTCCATGTTCGGTGAAGAATATACTCTGGTAGCTTGTGCAGACTATGTTTTAGGTAAAACACCCGGGAATACAGTCTCTAATTTGTCTTCTTCCCGAGCTTTACGCGACATTACCGAAAAGCATGGAGGTAGTTATGAGGCCGCTGCTGTGGGAGAGGTAAATGTTGTTGAAAAAATGAAAAAAACCCAGGCTATAATTGGGGGTGAAGGCAATGGCGGAATTATATATCCTTCTAGCCATTACGGAAGAGATTCACTTGTAGGTACCGCACTTTTTTTAATGTTAATGGCAGAAAGGGGTGGAAGTGTTTTAGCTTTAAGGAAAAGCTATCCAAGTTATTTTATGAGCAAAAATAAAATTGAATTGACCCCGGATCTAGACGTAGACGGCATCTTAACTGCAATGGCGCATAAATATAAAGACGAAGAGGTGTCTACAATAGATGGAGTAAAGGTCGACTTTAAGGCCAGTTGGGTGCATTTGAGGAAATCGAATACCGAACCTATTATACGAATTTACACGGAGGCTACGACCCAAGAGGCGTCAAATACTTTGGCTGAAAAAATAATAAGTGAAATAAAGGAAGTAAGCCAAAAACTATAGGACACTCTTTATCACTATTTGTCTGATTCCGGGACCTTGTCTCTGTGCTTCCAACGCCGATGGGTCCATAAATAATATTGAGGATGTTCCCGTATCTCTTCTTCTGTCAACCTTAAAAAGGTATCGGTTATTTCATTGGTTTTTGTATTGGCTCCTTCTTTAGCAATTGGAATAAAGTTGGTACGGTAGTAGCCTCTTTTTACTTTGGTAACTTTTGCGAAGACTACGGCGTGGTTGAACTTCTTTGCCAATACCTCCGGGCTATTATATACAGGTACTTTTATTCCCATAAATTCGGTCCAGTATTGCGCACGTTCTACCTGTGGTGACTGATCACTAACGATGCCATATACACCTTTAATTCCTGAATTGTAGTTGCGCATCATCGTCCGGACAGTTTCTCTTTGAGAAATTGGAGTTGTATTCCAGGTAGCCCTTATTTTCTTTATTAATCGATCGAAATAGATATTGCCAATTTTTTGATAAATAGCGAAACCCCTGGATTTTACATATCGGTTGGTAATAATGCTCCATTCCCAATTCCCATAATGTGCAAATAATACTAAAATGCTACGGTCTTTTTCTAATTCTAATAATAGATCAACATTAGGCAGTTCATATTGTTTTTTTAGCTTTTCTTCACTGATGCTCATAGTTCTTATGGTCTCCAAAAACATGTCGCACATATGTCTGTAAAAGTCTTTTTCAATTTGTTTTTTCTCCTGACTTGATTTCTCTGGAAAGACTAAGGACAGATTCTCATAGACCACAGCTTTCCTATACCCAATAATGCGATAAACAATTAGAAAAATTATATCTGAAAAAAAGTAGAATATTTTATGTGGAAGGACAGAAATAAACCACAAAAACGGATAGGCTAAAATAAAAATGAGAAACTGCATGTAAGCACAAATTAGGCAAATATAACTATATTTAGCACGTTTCTAAACCCAGATAAAATGAATATGCATTTGGCCACTATTGCAGTTATAGCTACGAACGTATTAATATCTTTAAGGGGGTTTAATGATTTAGTTTTTTTTGATAGGTATAAGTTCGCCATTGGTGCCATTCAGGGTGGACAAAAGGAAAGAATGTTTACCTCTGGATTCTTACATGTAGATGTATCGCATCTCTTTATGAACATGTTTACCCTCTTCTTTTTTGCTGATGTAGTCATAAATTGGTTTGGTTGGGAGCGTTTTATACTCATTTATATCGTAAGCTTAATGGCAGGAAGCTTATTGGCATTGTTTTTTCATAAGTCAGAGCCTTATTATAGCGCAGTAGGAGCAAGTGGTGCGGTCACAGGAATTTTATATGCGGCAATTCTACTACAACCTGATATGCAGTTAGGTATTATGTTTATACCCATTCCAATGCCGGCCTATCTACTTGGATTAGCCTATATGCTATATTCTATTTACGGAATGAAAAAGCGTCTGGGAAATATTGGACATACCGCACACTTTGGCGGTGCCATTGGAGGTTACTTATCCACCTTAATCTTTAAACCAAGCCTCCTAACCACAGACCCATTTATGGTGTTTATTTTAGCTTTACCCATAGGCTTATTATTTGTTCTGGAGAAGCTTGGAAAGATTTAGGCAGTTATTTTTTGTAGGTAAATACGCTACTTTTTTACAGAAGAAATTGTAGGTAAATTGCCTTATTTTGTGTAATTCATCGAAAAAAAAAAACATTTATGTGATCACTTTTCTCTCACTAGAAGTGGATATACATCGGGACACAGCACCAAGCTGCCCGTCTATTAACCGAAAGTGACTGTACCTCTTTCCACAGTCTCTTTCAACCACTCACTCGATGTAGCATATGGTTTAAGTCCATCTCACTCCATATCACATCTAGCGGATCTTAGGAGTTTTACAAACAGTGTCGATATCCTATGGCCCGACCCTGGTGATTCTCGTCGCAGTAATCTGTATCTCTCCTAAACGCTACCACCTTGAAATCCTCCCTGGACGTATAGACATTGTAGGCTCCGGCCACAATGCATACAACCTGCCGTGGATTTCATGTCCCATTTCTGTACAGGTACAAGGCTCTTCAGCTACTGCTTAGCTTTATGCGTACTACCTGCGTGTCCTCTTGCACACCCCTAAATGAGACAACTGTCATACGTGCTCTAATTGGCTGAAATAAGATATTTTCTAGTATCTACTATTTAGTCTTATTACCTCCTTAGTGCACAAGCCAACTGGGTCAAAACATAGGCAGCCCAGCTACAGTATAATTATCTGGAAAAATAAAAATAATAATAATAATAATAATAATAATATATAATAATCTCTGTCTTTCATAATCATTTGTATCGTTTTC
>CAZWPZ010000278.1:0-2790 GCA_964636005.1 uncultured Eudoraea sp. | reverse complement strand
ATTTCCAAAATGTTTGGAGAGCCCTTCTATTCTGGCAGCCGTGTTTACTGTGTCCGCAATGATGGCCGCATCTAATCGTTCAAAATCTCCCGTAATACCCATAATTAGATTTCCGCTCTGCATTCCTATGCCAATTTTAACCGCTGCTCTGTTCTTCTTCTTGCGTTCTTTATTATAGGATTGAAGTTCAATTTGCATTTCCACGGAAGCCCTGAGCGCGTCCTGTGAACCCCCTGGGAATAAGGCCATAAAACCATCTCCTAAATACTGCATAATAAAACCTTGATTTTTACGGATTATAGGCCCCATTCTCCCATTAAATCCATTGACAAATAAGAAGTTATCTCTAGGGCTAAGGGCTTCCGAAATGGACGTAAAGTCTCTAATATCAACAAAAACCACCGTTACTTCCCTTTCTGCCAAATCGCCCAAAGCAACTTCAGTAAGTTTGTCTTTGCCAAGAGAAGTAATAAACTTGGAAGGGACAAATTTTTGACTTACATCATGAATTTTCCGTATCGCTTCCTCTCTTTCCTGAGCTTCTTTCAGTCCCTTTTCATAAAGATGTGCACTTTCAATGGCTGCAGCCGATTGTAGTGCGATGGTGGTTAGCAGCTTCAATTCAGCTGCCGTAAATTCGACAGGATCCTCATGGCCCAATATCATTATTCCAAGGGTCCTGTGTTTTACTTTTAGAGGTGCATACATTACCGCTTTTAGGTGTTTTATAGCCGGATTTTTAGGGATACGCGCGGCAGGAACTATGGCTGCGGTACCTCTCTGTATCAGATCAACTATAACTGCCTTTTGTGCTTCGATGTTCGCGTGCCGATTGGGATTTTCCCCGAAAGAAGATACCTCTAGTATTCCCTCCTTCTCAGTATCGTACATAAGGAACAATCCATGAGTAACTCCAATTATTTGAGACGCTTCCTCCAGAGCAATATTTGCAATTGCTTTAGAATCTATGGTCTCAGAAATCATTTCACTAAGGCCATAGATCATATTAATTTCACGATACAAGCCCAGAACCTCTTTGCCAATGCTTTTTTTCTCCCATTCTTTTTGAAATAGCAGCTGTATTATGTCCTTAATACTGCTCCCAGAAGTAGATGTGGCATAAAATTGCCCAAGTTCTAAGGAATCAAATTGGAACACATCCGTGAAGTCCGTATACTCTTCTGAACCCCATAACCATCGTCCCGAGATGTCCCGAAAACTAAACCTTACATTCAGCTTTTCTGAAATTTGTTCCAATACAGCTTTAGTATCTTTATCTCTTTTCAGGACATAACGCAAGGCTTTTAAAGAAGTGTTTAACCCCATTAAAATTAATCTTTTAGGATATCTTCTGCGATGGATAGCATTTCATCCGGATCAAAAGGTTTGGTCATGTATTTATTGGCACCCATATCTAAACCTTTTTGCCGGTCGACTTCCTGTCCCTTAGCGGTCAACAGGATTATATATACCTCTTCTAAGTTCAATTCTTTTTTCACTTTCTGGCATACTTCCATTCCATTCATTTTCGGCATCATAACATCCAGGAAAACCAAATTCGGCTTTTCTTCCTGGATGATGTTAAGAGCCTGTTCACCATTCTCGGCAAATAACAACTCCACCCCTTCGTCTTCTAAATCTTCCAGAGTTTGTTCAATGAGCATTCGAATATGTGCCTCATCGTCTACGATTAGTAATTTCTTATCCATATTTTCAATTCCTTTGGGTTAGTCTACATTATTGATACACAAAAAACATCACGTTTTCCATTCCTTGCTGAAACTTCAGTTTTTTAAGAGTTTCCTCGTCTCCATTTACAACGGAGTTTAACATGATAATATCCGGCTTTTGGGAAGTGGCAGTTTCGAAGAGGTTGTCCGGATTGGCTTCCATGACCTTATACCCCCTTGCTGATAAGACATCAGTAAGTGTTTTTACTGCGGATACATCATCGTCTACAACGAGCACCTTTTTCTTGGAGACTCCCTGTTCTAATAATTCATCGACTTCATGAAATAATTTTTCTGTATCTATTGGTTTGGTCAGGTATCGATCTACACCTATTCGCAGCCCCCTTTCTTTATCCTGAACAATAGAGAGAATAATAATCGGGATATCCATGGTAGCCGGATCATTTTTAAGTACCGCCGCGACGTCGAACCCATTTATCTCTGGCATCATTACATCCAGTATTATAAGGTCGGGCTTGCTTATCCGTACCATGTCTAGCGCTGCCTTTCCATTGGCTGCTTCTTTAACCTGGTACCCCGCTTCTCCTAGTTCCTGCCTTAGTAGGGAGCGTATTGGGGTGTCGTCGTCTACCACCAAAATAGTAGGAGTATCCTTTAAATTCTTTAAGGAGGTATGCTTGATCTGCTTTTTAAGACTCTTTAAAATCCGATCTAGTTGCATGGGTTGCTGCGATCCTGCATCCCCTATAGTAGGAATAGAAAAGAAGAAGGTACTACCAACGTTGTATTCGCTATTTAACCAAATTATACCGCCATGATGTTCTATTATTTCCCTGCAAATCGGTAGTCCTAGGCCAGTACCTTGGGGTTTGTCCGTTAAGGTATCACCAGCTTGTCTGAAGCGTTCGAATATTTTATGACGATCTTCGTCTGCTATACCAATGCCCGTATCTTGAATTTCAAAAATTACCTGTCCCTTATCTTCATAGGCATCTATGGTAACTTTCCCTTTTTCAGTAAATTTTACTGCATTGGACAGCAGGTTAATAACCACTTGGATAAGTTTGTCCTCATCCCCACTGACTAATGGCAGATTATC
>CAZWPZ010000277.1:0-12403 GCA_964636005.1 uncultured Eudoraea sp. | reverse complement strand
GCTTGGGGTACGTCTGAAACAATCCATTGAGCAAAGTCTTTGGATTTGTGCGTAAGATAGGCAGAACCATCACCCCAGAGACCATCGGATGGCATAGCAAGAATTGCTGGTTTTATTTCATTTTCGAATATCATTTTATTCGCTGTTATATGGGCACCTCCTTTTAAGGCCCAAGACCAAGCGCTGCCATAAACACCATGCAGAAGTATATAAATTGGCAGACTATTATATTGTTCAGCGTTCGGCGGTACAAAAAGGCAAATATTTCCTCGCCCTTTGAGGTTTTTTGATTTTACGGTCAGGAATTTTAATCCATTAGTTTCATATAAACTATTCGAAGTTTCAAGGGTTCTAAAGTGACTCATAATTTTTATTCGAAGACTATTACACCTTTGGCATTTTTGCCGTTTAACATATCATCAAAAGCCTGCCCAAGTTCCTCCAGCGGATACTGTTTGGTAATCATTTGATCTAATAAAAGCTGTCCGCTATTGTATAGGTCGATGAGATCAGGGAAGTCTTTTTGGGGATTGCATTGACCATATAAAGGATTAATATAGACCTTATCCCATTCGAACAATCGCATGTCAATAGTAATCTCTTCTTCTATACCACTAACCTGGACGGCAGTTCCTGCATTTCTAACCATTGCCAAAGGTGCTGCACCAAGAGAAGGAATTGCAGTACATTCAAAGGCATAATCTGCCCCCCTGTCATCACAAAGCTTTTTTACAATTTCTGATGTATCCAGCAGTCCTTTGTCTTCTGGATTGGCCAGAATAGTATGCGTTGCACCAAATTCTTTGGCCCATTTTAGTTTTTCTTCATTGATGTCAATTGCAATAATCTTTGTAGCTGCTGCTATTTTTGCTCCTTGAATAACATTAAGCCCGACGCCACCACAACCAAGAACGACGACAGAACTATTTTTGGGAACCTTAGCCGCATTAATAACAGAGCCGTATCCCGTCATAACCCCACAGCTAATTATACTTGCAGATGCAAATGGCATGGAGTTATCCGGGACTTTTACAAGAGCAGATTCCTGAACCAACGCATATTCGCTAAGTGTACCGAGATTAAAAGAACGCTCTATAGGTTTTTGTTGCCACCTACTGCCCTCCAAATGTGCATGTCCGCTGGTATATCCATTGCCACCTGCAATTACAGGAGAATTGTTTTCGCATAGGTGCTCGTTGTCTTTATTGCATTGAAAACAGTGGCCACAAGGAGTGGCCCAATTTAATATAACCTGATCTCCTTTTTTAAAGTTCATTACACCAGACCCCACCTTCTCTACGATGCCTGCACCTTCATGTCCCATAACAATTGGTTTCCCCCAGGATAGGGAATCATAATCTGTATGACACAACCCAGCAGCCTTCATTTTAACGATAACTTCTGTAGCTTTGGGTTCGGCAAGGGTTATGGTGTCGATGATAAAATTTCCATCTCCAGTAGCAATAGCACTTTTAGAACTAATGGGCATCTCGTAACAAGTTAATTAGTGTAAGGGTATAAGAATAGGGTCATAACACAATTGTATTGTTCTTTTATTTTAAATTGACATTCAATTGAATTATGAATTACTCTGCTTTATAATAACCCTGATTTCGGATTTAAATGTACTAAAAAACTTAGGTAACGAGCATATTTTATGTGCGACAATCAGCCAAAAGGAGAAAATCGGATAGTAGTGGTGTTCTTTATTTGTTGGTAGCCCATGAGTTGTAACTCTCCAATACCTGACTTGGAGTTGATAGTTCTTTCAATTTTATTTTTTGTTGCAGATCCGGGTAATCACTAAAAAACGGGATAAGTCTTTTACGCTTTAACCCAAAAATACCTTGAGTAACCCTAACCATTTGAGCATGATTCTTCTTTTTAAAGAAGTCTACCGATTCTATAGTGTTGTTATCTTCGTCTATAAATTCAAGATAAAAATAAGATAGAGGACCCTCTGTTACCACCCTTAAAAAACAATTGTTTTTAGAATTTTCTCCAACCCAATAGTTGGTCTTTAAGAAGAAAGATTCGGATTTTAAATTCAAACTTGTATAGGTCCTATCTACCACCGAATATCCTTTTAAGGAAGAAGCGGGATATTTTTTTACACCCCATTTACCTTTGCGTTTAAAGCGAATCTTTTTATACAGAACGGCACTGAAGTTCGTTATCTTTCTGTCCTTTATCAGACCGACAATAGTATCCCACTCATGGGTTATGATATACCCTCGTTCATACCCTTTTTGAGAATAGGCAGACGGATTGATTAATAATAAAATAAAAAGAAGGAAAACGAAATTAGTATTTATGATTCTACTCATAACCATTGATTATTGTGGAGGAACTCCAAGGATTGAATTTTTTTGATTCCAATCCGACAAGAGTTCTATAGAAAACCTCCAGTATTTCAAAAATAGGAACTCTTATCTGGCAACCACTTTACAGGATACCGTGGTGTTTTGAGCTCAAGAAGTATGCCACTCCATAAAAATCTTTAAGAATGTACTGTGTTTAATGGGTTTACAGAGTAAAAACCGCAGGTTCTAAAGATCTTTAAGTTCATAAGCCACGAACACATTACGGGAATAAATCTTTTTTAGTACCTTACTGTCTAAATATGCAAAAAGATGAAAAAATTATATTGCAGCGCACTTCTTATACTTTTTTTGGGATTTTTGAATGCCCAGGATAGGAGAGCCGAACTTGGAGTTGCTGCCATTGGGTTGGTAGTGTCGGATATAGAAAGTTCTGAAGAGTTTTATACCAAAATTATAGGCATGTATCCTGCTGGTGAATTTTCTTTGGATGAAGAATGGAGTAAAGAAGCAGGAGCCACAAATAACAGGCCTCTCACGGTTAAAATGTTTAAAATGAAAGAAGAAGCCTCTTCTACCATCTTAAAACTAGCCTATTTTGATGAGGTGCCTGCAAGACCAGATCAGTCTGGAATTGATGTATTTGCAGGGGTTAATTATTTAACATTCCATCTTTCTAAAGATGACTTATACGAAACTGTATCTCGGATTAAGAAGGCCAATATTCCTATTATTGGTTGGGTGAAGAGAGAAAGGTATCAACTATTGTTCATTAAAGACCCTGATGGAGTTTTTGTAGAACTGGTCGCACCTCCGGATAACTAAGAAGTTCTATATTGAATTGGGTAATCTAGGGTTTACAAATAAAAGAGTGTCAAAAACAAGTCCGCTTGGCTTTTTAAGACAGGCCGATTTATTTGTATCCTAAACGAGATGGTCTACTGTTTTATCAAAGCTATATTTTCCAGATATATGGATAGTAAGTTCCGGCAAACTTTTTTCATATCGTTACAGTTTCGATCGACTATATTCAGTAGAATGCTGGAACACTAATCATTTTTGTAGATGACACCTTCCTTCATGACAAAGGAAACCTCTTCTAATTGCTGAATATCTTCTAAAGGATTTCCTGCTACTGCGATTATGTCTGCATAATACCCTTTTTTAATTTGACCCAGATCTTTCCTATTTATTAAAGTAGCAGCATTGATGGTAGCTGCTTGTAAGGCAGCTTTTTTTGTCATTCCTCTATTAATCATAGCGGTTAATTCGTATGCATTTTCACCGTGCTCTATAAGTGGAGCGTCTGTTCCTAGGGCAATTGTTACACCTGCATCTATCGCTTTGGTCAGCGAGGTTCTGGCAATAGGAAGCACATATTCAGCCTTTGCCTTTCTCTTTGGGTCGAGCATATTTAGGTTCATCTTATCTGTAAGTCCAGTTGTCGGGACCAGAACCACTTCATTTTCTATAAACAAATTAATAGCTTCTTCATCCAATATAGAACCGTGTTCAATAGAGCTTACACCTGCTCTTATAGCCGCTTTTATCCCCTCTTTACCATGCGCATGCGCAGCAACAGGAATTCCATGTCTTTTGGCTTCCTCAACAATAGCAACCATTTCTTCATTGTTTAATTGCTGAGCTCCTACAGCTTCTTCAAGAGACAGGACACCTGCAGTAGCGTGGATTTTAATCGTTTTGGCCCCGTGCTTAATCTGGTATCTTGTGGCCTTGATTGCTTCATCAACGCCACTAATTACACCTTCTTCCGGACTTAGCTCTAGGATGCCTTCTGCCAATCCTTCCGCCATTGATATATCGCCGTGCCCTCCAAGAATACTGATCATATGTCCAGAAGGTATTATTCTAGGAGCGGCTATCCACCCTTCGTCAGAAGCCTCCGCCAATGCAACATCCATCAGTTCTTCAGTAGGGTGTAGCTGACCAACATTTCGTACCGTCGTAAAGCCTGCTAAAAGAGTTTTTCGCGCATTTTTGACGGCTCTGATGCTTCCCTTAGTAGCACTCTCTTTGGTCACTATAGCAAAGGCATTTTTTCCAAAATCGAGTCCTAAGTGAACATGCATATCCATAAGGCCAGGCACAAGTATTTTACCACCTAAGTCAATTACTTCCATATTTTGTGGTACTTGTGCTGGATTTATGGCACTTATGACACCATTTTCAATGACTATAACAGCTGGTTTGATAAGTTTGCCTTCAGCTACGTCGATAAAACCATCCGCTTTTAAAACGGAATTTTGTGCAATAACTAAAGAGGCACATAAAGATAAAAGGAAAGACAAAAGTATTTTTTTCATAGAGTTGGTGGTTGATATTGTGCTCTAAAATAAGAAATACGTGTTAGTATTGACTACATGTCATTAAAATTTAGGACAATTTACCAAAGGAGACAAAAGGAACAAGATACTTTTGAATATACAACACGAATTCTCCTATCAGAATTCAGAACAAACGGACAAGACGGACTAGTCAAAAGATTAATCTTGTTGATGTCGAAATAAAACTTTCCCTTGTTTCCCAAAAATTGCAGCTATACCAGCTGCTAAACCTCCAATAAACCCCGTTACAAGGATTAAAATATAGGGGTTACCGCCCAATGGAAGCAGAACGGCAATCTTTTTGGCCAGGGTAAAGTCGTTCGCACTTGATAGCATAAAAGCATACAAGGTCCAAAGTAAAAAAACAGCAAGAAAGGGAATATAAAAAACTGCAAAGCCTTTTAGCTCAATAAAGAGCGACGTAAGTAAAGCTGCTGTCATCACAGACCACCATGGTAAAAAAAAGGAAAACACCAGAGCCAGGATAAATGTTAAAAGAAAATTCACTGCTTTTGGATTCATATTATTCAGGGCTTAAGGTTTGTGTTGTTATAATGCCATCTTTGTCTTCTCCAGATTGCATAAATAATAAATTAAGATATTCGCCGGCTGCCCAGGAATCAACAAAGTTGTCGTAGTATTTACTTCCCGGATTGCCGGACTGCCCTCCGGGATAAATACCATATGCCGTTGGAGGGGAAGTCATTTCAACAATCATTCGCCAGGAAGGACCTTGGTTTTTGTCGGCCGCATTTACCGAACTCCCATCACCTCCAATAGGTAGACTAAACCTGGAGAACGCAGGCAGCCCCTGAAGTAAATGCCCGATGTACGTACCCTTATAATTTTGCCAATTATATTCTCCATTTTCCTTTTTCCAATCCGTCAGGGACGCAACAGCCTTTTTAAAGCTAATCAAAAACAAGTCTTTTGCTACTTCTTTTTCTGGGGTTTTGAGAATATCCATAAAGGGATCATCTCCCTGTGTTTTTAAAAGATGTATGGTTTGATAAGAGGTGGGTTTAATCAGAGCAACACCTTCCTGCTCAAATTCATCCCATGTTAATTCATATAATTCTTCCCACCAGTTTGTCCAAATACTGGGTCCTATTTCAGAAATGTCGTTGTAATAATTCCACTTTTTTATCTTTTCGAAAATTAAAAGTTCTTCTTCGTTTAATAAACCTACGTCCATATTTTCGAACATATAAGGCAGTATTTCGCTGGCTTTAAGATTGTAATTGTCGTTTTGCAGATCCATAAAATCTTGTACGTCAAAGGTGTCTTTTGACGAGAGGAAAGTATTAATGATTCTGTTTCTATAGGCTTCATAGAAGTCATTAAAAATATAATACGGGTAGGATGGATCCACAGGGTGTTGGTTAGCAGAGCTAACATATCCTCTGGCAGGATTGATGGTATGTGCATTAAACTCTTGTGGTATAAATCCCTGCCATTCGTGATTCGGATTGCTCCCATCCAGTAAAAATTTACCTTGTCCTTTCCATTTATTTGGGAATATACCCTGAATCCATAAGGCAATGTCTCCGTCAGTTGAAGCAAAAGCAAAATTTTGAGCTGGTGCGACATGATTTTTTATAGCCTCCTTATAATCTGAGTAGTTTTTACTTGTATTTAATTTTAGAAATGTGGACTGGGAATTGCTTCCGAAATGCCCCATCCATTTCATTGCGTAGCCTGAATACGCATTTTCACTTTTAAAATTAGAATCGAAGACTACCGGACCATGTCTTGTGTAGTAAACGGAATCTATATAGGATGGCTGTCCTTTAATCTTTATTTCCTCCAATCGCAACTTAGTTTTTTCCCATTTGCCATTAAATCGATATTCCTTCATTGAAGAATCTTTAAATTCGATTTTATACCAATCCATAACATCTCTGGTTGCATTGGTAACGCCCCATGAGATCTTATCATTGAATCCTATAATTACTCCTAAGGCTCCCGGAAGTGTGGCGCCAAGGGTATTGTGTTCTGGCGTTTTTAACTGCATGATATACCAAAGGGAGGGTGCGTTTAGTTTTAGATGGGGGTCATTGGCTAGAATGGCGTTGCCAGAGTAGGTCTTTTTGCCAGAAACGGCCCAGTTATTACTGCCAATTCCCGGAGGTGGATTCTCAAGGGATTCCCTAATAGTATCCATGGGAATTTCTCCTTCAGGAACAGGAGTTATTGGGGTAGTAATAAAACTCCAATCGGTTTCTGCTGGTATTACCGGATCAACTGTGTCAAAAAAATCCGGGAATAATATATCGAATCGTTCTTGGCCAAAAATCCTTAAGGCATTAGTATATTCTAGATCATTGTCCCCGCCTGCCAAGTCTTTGGTCATATACATTAAAAACAGAGCTGTTTTAAGTGGCTTCCAGGATTCAGGTTCATAGTCCAGGAGTTTGTATTCAACTGGTAATTGAGCAGCATCTAGTTCATTTATATAGGCATTTACACCAGAGGCATATGCCTCAAGGGCCGCATAAAGATTCTCATCCTCTTGCATTTTTGCCAAAGCTTTTTCGGCACCGTAAATAGTTCCCCTGCGCCTTTGTTCTCTATCGAAGTCAAGGGCTGCCTTTCCTACTATTTCTGAAATTCTCCCAGCAGCTGCATAGGTTTGAAACTCCATTTGCCACAATCGATGTTTGGCCGTAATATAGCCTTGCGCCTTGTAGAGGTCTAAATCGTTTTGAGCAAAAATATGAGGAATAAAGTGTGTGTCGTAATGGACCAGTACTTCGTTTTGCAAACCATTAAGTGCGATGGTGCCATCTATTTTTGTTTCCCTTTCATTCTGCCAAATCCCTGTATATGGATTAAGAAATTTTCCTATAGGAGGAATGCTGCCAAATTTATTGTTTAATCCATAAAAAGTTCCTGCAGTAAGAAGAAAGGACAGGAAAAACGTAATATATTTCATGAAAGCTTTCGGATGTAATTAAAGTTAATTTTTTTGCCGATTTAAAATTGCGTATCTAATTTTACTTCAAATTGTTTTGGGATTTGATCCAAAGACTCTCCTAAATTTTCTCTAAGGTCTATTTCTATCCCTCTTGCAATAGTCGAAATTGGGACGTCGTTGGCGGTGCCTTCAAAAGGATTTTCACCGGTTCTTCCTATCCGCTCCATCGTATGAAAAACCCAGGCTACAATACAATAAAAGGGAATAGAAAGCCACATGAAATAATGTCCAATGATTGCGTGCTTCGCAGCAATTTCATTTCCTATCTCAGCAAATTGTGGCACTAGTGCTAAAGGCAAAAGCAAGACAAAAATCCACATAAAAAAATGATTTAGAGTGGCAAAATGTCTGGGGTATGGAAAGTTCTTGATTCTCTCACTCCGACCTTGTTGCGTAAATAGTTCTTGAAGCACATTTTCTATTTCTAAAAAAGAAAATTCCCATAAAAGTCCTTTATCCTTTAGTCTCTTTAAGTGGTGGGATTGAAGGTATAGTATAGCCGTTTGTTTGTTTCCTTTGCTCATGGCGTATAGAAAGTCTTCTTCTGTAAGATAAGGACGCAGATCGTCTTCTAAACTAGTATATAATTCAGGTGGTTTCATTCCCCACTCCTGATTTGTTCTGTGTTTTACAGTAGTTTCCCATGATTTTGAGACACGCATTGCATGCCTCAAGGCATTCATCCATGCTATATGGCGGTAGGTTAGTATTTTTATTTCCTCACGAATCTGAGGATTAGTATACTGGCTATCGGCACGCTCATTGTTTACCATATCTTGCACGTACATTCCAAAAGTTCTGGATGTATTAACGATGCCTCCCCAAATTTTTCTTGCTTCCCAAATCCTTCCATAAGAGGCATTATTCTGAAAACCGATTACAAAGGCAACTGCTGTACCAATCAAGGCCAAAGGCGTCCACGGTATTTTAAGCCAAGACAGATCTAAAAAGAAATAAAGGGAAACCCAAAATAGGATTATTACTAAAAAAAGTAAACTCTCATAGCGCGTCCACCAAGCCATTTGCACGGTAGAATAGGTTTTTTTTGTAAACATATATCGGGATAAAATTCTATCAACTAAGGTAACACATTGAAGTTAAATAATTTATTAGAGATGGCAATAGCATGCTGGTATATAGAAAAAAATTATTCCTGTTAAGGCTTACTCGGTTGGATGGCAATAAATCCTACTTCATTGACCCTGGCATTTATTCCGGCTCTCTTTAAAATTTCAACCGCTTTTGAATTATAACCTGCCTCGTTAAGTTCATCTAACATTTTACGTACCAGCCCCCATAGCTCAGATGGTGAAATAGAGGGGTCAACCCTACCGTAGTTCCCATCTTTATCTCGAGGACAAATTTTATATTTTTTCCGCTGTTCGTCCGTAAAGGAATAAAAATCTTTCATGTACTTCTCGTTACTTCGTATTATTCGAATATACTCTATCAATTCTTTGGTTTGTCTGTCGTCATCGTGGTTTGCGTACCAGGTAATTACTCCTATGGGATTAATATTGTCGATACTAAACCCAAACTCTTTGTTGGTCAAAACACCTCCATCTTTCTGATATAAATTGTAATAATTTTCGATGGATCCGGCCCAATTGGCCCCGATTATTACCAATCCTTTTTCTTCTAAAATTCCGTTAAACCAATCCAAGGTATTTTGATAGAAAACATCATCAAAGTATATGAGTACATTAAAGCATCGGATGATTCCCTGGGGGTCGATATTCAGGTCACCGATGCCTCCATTGATAAAGCTAAGCTTATCATTTTCATAGCTCTTTATTGGGTTTTCGAGGAGTCTGGGGAGTGCTTCGGTGTTACCTGATTTCTCAACTAACAGAAGCTCAAGTAACTCTTGAAAATGCTTTTTTGTCTGTGCTGTGTCTTTTAGAAGTTTGTTCCAGTTTTCAACGGTAGGGAGGGAGGGTTGAAAATATATAACCTCCTTTTTGCTGTTTAAAGTAGCATAGTTTCCTTCAGAATCATGAACAAGGTATTCGGGAAGTGAAGGATCTGCCGCGGTAATTTCCCAGTCTGGAAAAAATTTTGCTGTATCTAGAGTGGTGTAAGGAGGAAAACCACATCCAATATCCAGCATTTTTTTACTCCCTTCTGTAATCCAAGGATTGTTCTTTATGTACGTGTCAATGAGTATATGTCTTCCAGGCAATGTTATGGGTGGAACCCTTCCTTCCCATGCATCCGGTAATAGCCTTGCTAATAAAGAACCAAGAATTTCTCCCAGAAGAACGGACATATCGCGGGCAGGTAGCTTGGCCCTTTGTATATAGCCAAAGGCTCTTTCTACAAATGCAAATACGTCTGGTCTGTCTATTGGAAGTTTTTCCAATTCTTGTTTAAATGAATTGGACAAATTGCCCTTAAAATAAAGGGAGTTCAGTTTTTCAATATATTCCTTGTTATCCATAAGTGCGGGTTGGTTGGTGGTAACTACTTCGTTTTGTGTTAAGATGTATGTACTAAGGTAAGATACACAATTTTTACCTTCTAACTCAGGAATTCCTCCTTACTATGGACTATGCCTTTAAGACGTCTAACACCCTATTTGGGGTAAAGGGTAAGTGTCTTAAGCGTTTTCCGGTTAATCTTAAAAAGGCATTGGCAATGCAGCATGCCACTAGAGGTGTGGCGGTTTCACCGACTCCTTCCGGGCCGTCGTTAGATGGTATTAAAAAGGTTTCAATAGACTCTGGAATATCTTGCATACGGAGTAGATTGTAGTTGTGGAAATTCGTCTGCTGTACTCTTCCGTCTACTATCGTAATTTGCTCCTTCAGAACACTGCTCATTCCCATTAGAATTCCACCTTCTATTTGGGCTTTTACATTATCGGGTTGAATTATTATTCCTGCGTCTAATGCAATCCAAAAATGATGTACCGTAATTTCACCTGTCGACTCGTTCACCGATATTTCACAGACTCCAGAACCTAAGGAGCCATGTTCTGCAAAACCTACACCTTTGGCTCTTCCCTCAGGAGAAGGAGTATTCCAACCTGACATTGCTTCTACCTTCTTCATGGTCGCTAAAGCTCTGGGGGAATTGTGCATTAATCTTTTTCTAAGGGTAACGGGATCTGTTTTTTGAGTATGCGCAATTTCATCTAACATACACTCTATGGCAAATTTGTTTGGACCATGACCAACAGCGCGCCAGTGTTTTAATCGGATTCCATGATTTGTTTCGCGCCACTCTACCTCTTGATTTGGGATGTCGTAGTGATCGTTCCTGGTACCGCTGGCTACCAAATTTCCTCCGTCTCCTATGACACAATGATAAAGGCTTAAAATATCACCCTTGTTATTTAACTGTGCCTCGAGTCTTTGTAGCGACAATGGCCTAAATGCGCCATATCCGATATCATCTTCTCTAGTCCAAACTAACTTTAAAGGGGCAGGAGCAACTTCTTTTGCTAGAATAGTACCCTCATGCACAAAGTCGTTCATACTTCTCCGGCCAAAACCACCACCTAAATATTGCAAATGTATGGTTACGTTTTCTGGAGGATAGCCAAGCAGGTCTGGTATGCCTAGCTTAGCATCAACTCCTTGTTGACTGCCAACCCAAACTTCTGCCTTTTGTTCTTTAGGGAGTATTTGTACTACAATATTGAGTGGTTCAAGTTGTGCGTGGTATACATAGTCATTTTTATAATCGGCAATAATGGATTTTGTGGCAGCACTTGGACGTAGCTTGCCTTCTCCTTTTTTACTGATTATTTTCCCTGCTTTAGCGTCCTTTGCTATTTCCTCATACTTTTCGTAAATCTCTTGTGAGTTAAAATTAGAGGCCGCTGAGGTACTCCATTTTATTTTTAGTTTGCTTTTTGCCAGTAAGGCGTTTTCTAAACTATTTGCTATAACGCCAATTGCATAATCGAATGGCACAACACCAAGGATCCCGTCCATAGATAGAATTTCCTTTTCGTTTTCCAATGTAGGTTTTGCTCCATGAAGGTTACCTCTTTCCAAAACACCATAAACCATGTCTGGAACATGGAGATCTATTGCAAATTTTGCAGATCCAGTAACTTTGGCAGGTATTTCTATTCGTGGGATATACTTGCCAATAAGTCTGAAATCTTCGGGATTTTTTAATTTAATTTCTCCTATTTCAGGGAGGTTTTCAGGAATTACTAGATAGGGTATTAATGCTCCATAGTCTATTTTTTTATTGCTTTTTGCATGAATAACTTCACTTTGGCGTGTGCTTAGTTCATTTATTGGGACATTCCAATGTTTTGCAGCTGAAAACATAAGGATATAACGTGCTTGTGCCCCAGATTTACGCATTAAGGGGAAATTACTTTTTGTGCTTCTACTGCCAACGGTAAACATGAGTTTAGTTCCAGGTTTCCATCCTTCAGAACCATAAATATCTACTTCCTGTGGTGAAAATTCTGCTTTTACTTTGGACCAATCCGCATCCATTTCTTCGGCAAATATTAAGGGTAGAGAAGTCATAGAACCCTGTCCCATTTCTGCTGCCGGATTGTAAATGGTGATATTGCCGTCTTGTGTTATTTTAACCCAAGCGGTAAGTTTATGGTTTTTGAGTGTTTTTTCTATTTTTTTAGAATCCTTGCAGGAAACAATAGCAGGCAGTATACCAGATATACCAACAAATAAGGCCACACCACTTGTGGATTTTAGAAAGGCTCTTCTCCCTTTATTTAGATTATTATATGGCCTCATATCTTACTATTTGTTGTACTGATTTCCTTTGAA
>CAZWPZ010000276.1:0-126692 GCA_964636005.1 uncultured Eudoraea sp. | reverse complement strand
AATGTTGAAATGAGAGACGGAGGTCCTGTAGGAAATGTAATTGTAGATGGTACTCCATTAACTACTGTTGACGACGATGTCTTTAACGGTACTCCGGTTGATGTAACTATGTTTAGTTGGATAACTGGTGAATAACCGTTATACCAATTGAATACCATAGAAGGCCTTGCTGTTGCAGGGCCTTCTTAATTTTATTACTTTTTTCGGCATAATTTGAGATGTTTTATTAACTAAGGTGATGAAAATAGTACCTGTTTAAATTGTGTGACATCATCAGAAACTTACCAAACTTTAATATCGTCGTAACCTTAACTTTACATTGAAGTCTTTCATTTGCAATTCGACAGCTATATAAATGAAATATTTAGTTTTTACCCTAGCACTTTTGGTAGGCTCACAATTGTTCTCACAAGAACAGATCTCCGTTCGAGGTACAATTCTCGACAAAGAGATGTATAATGAACCGTTGCTCTTTGCCAAGGTTCAGGTAAAAGATACACCTATAAACGTTCAGACTAATTTTCATGGAAATTTTGAAATCGATAGCTTGGATCCAGGTGATCATACCCTTATAGTAAGTTACCTGGGATACGAAACCTTAGAATTGGTGATATCGGTTGACGAAAATAAAACAACAGAGGTCATAGGCGAACTACAAGCCAAAACTATTGATCTGCAGGACGTTTCCGATGTGAAAATCAATTCTAATGAAACCGTTTATTTGACTTCTGTTTCCGATAAAAAACCCAATAAATAGCAAAAATTCGATGTGAAATCATCGTCAAACGCTTAGTCACAATATTCTTTATTTTAAACGACCCTAAGCCCTATTCTACTTTTTTGAAAAATAGCGTTTACTACTCCTTAGTTTAGAACCATTTAGATTAATGTAATTAGAACCTTAAAGATGCTTTTTATAACAGACATCAATAATCCATTGAAATAAAAGCGGACAAGTTGGGATAGAATGCTATATTTTTTACCAGAATTTCCGTAGAATTGGATAAATTCTTGTTTTTTTAAACTTCACATGCGTAAAAGAAAGATTACATTTAGAAAATGTTTTGGATTTGGACTATTTCATAACATTTAAATAACATTGAAAACAATTTATAATATCATTTTTGACCTAATCCTAATTCTATGACCGAGGACATGTATTTGTTTATGATTATCGCGCTAGCTGCTTTAGCCATTACAGACTTGGTTGTAGGGGTAAGTAACGATGCTGTTAACTTCCTCAACTCCGCAATTGGTTCTAAGGCCATCTCCTTTAAAACTATTATGATAGTTGCTAGCTTAGGAATTGCGTTTGGGGCGCTTTCTTCTAGTGGGATGATGGAAGTCGCACGAAAGGGTATTTTTAATCCTAGTGAATTTGTCTTTGCAGAAATCATTATCATTTTTATGGCCGTAATGATTACGGATATTTTATTGCTCGACTTTTTCAATACCATGGGGCTGCCAACATCTACCACCGTCTCTATCGTTTTTGAACTTTTGGGAGCTGCAGTGGCCATTTCTGTAATAAAAATAGTAGGTCTTGGAGGCGACCTGGCAGAGTTAGGTAACTATATCAATACACAAAAGGCTTCAGAGATAATACTCGGAATAATACTTTCAGTCCTTATTGCCTTTACCATAGGTGCTTTGGTACAATTTATTACGAGACTTGTTATAACTTTTAAATTTAATGAACAACCAAAATGGACTAATTCTATTTTTGGGGGTATTGCCCTAACTTCTATAGTCTACTTTATTTTGGTAAAAGGATTAAAAAGTGCCAATCTTTTTGAAGGAGTTCTTACGCAGATCGTTGCAGAACAAACCGGTCTATTTATCCTGGGAAATTTAGTTTTTTGGACCGTCTTGTCCTGGCTAATGACCAGTCTCTTTAAGTGGAATATTTACACCGTAATTATCGTTGTCGGTACCTTTGCTCTTGCAATGGCTTTTGCTGGTAACGACCTTGTGAACTTTATAGGAGTTCCTATAGCAGCCATGCAAGCTTTTACCGATTGGAAAGGAGCAGGAGTTTCGGCATCTACTTTTACGATGCAGAGCTTATCGAATTCCGTTCAAACTCCAATTTATCTACTCCTGGCTTCTGGTTTAATTATGATTGTCACGCTTTGGTTTTCGTCTAAAGCACGCAATGTTGTCAAAACTAGTGTGGATTTATCAAGACAGGATGAAGGTGAAGAAAAATTTCAACCGAACTATTTATCGAGACAGGTGGTAAAATACTCCTTAAAAGCAAAGGATAATTTTAACACCTTAATTCCAATAGTCATCCGAAAAAAGATAGACAAACGATTTGAACAGTCTTTCGACTACAGTATTAAGTCGAAAAGAAAAGATTTACCAGCATTTGATCTTGTCCGTGCTGCAGTTAATCTTATGGTGGCGAGTGTTTTAATATCAATTGCTACATCCATGAAACTACCTCTGTCGACTACCTATGTAACTTTTATGGTAGCTATGGGTACTTCCTTGGCCGATCGGGCTTGGGGTACAGAAAGTGCGGTTTACAGAGTGGCAGGTGTATTTAATGTAATTGGAGGATGGTTCTTAACTGCAATTACCGCATTTACTGCCTCGGCTATAGTGGCTTTCCTAATTCACTGGGGTGGGTTTATCGCTGTCATTGTCCTTCTTTTGTTTGCCGCAATTATGTTGTCTAGAAATTACATTAGCCATAAAAAAAATAAACAGATTGCTGAAAAAGCGTACGGGTTAAGAAAGGCAGAAAGTAGTTCAATACAAGGGGTGATCCAGGAAAGTGCAGATAATATCACCAATGTAATAAACCGAAGTAACAAGATTTACACGAATGCCATTGATGGATTAGCCAGACATGATATCGATATATTAAAGAAGAGTAAAAAACAAATCAACAAGCTTTCCAAAGAAATAGATCATTTAAGAGATAATATATTCTACTTTATTAAAAACTTAGATGATAATAATATCAAGGCAAGTAATTTTTATTTAAGTATTCTGGATTATCTACAGGACATGGCCCAGTCCCTAGAATATGTTAGTAAAATAAGTTACACGCATGTCAATAACAACCATAAGAAACTCACTTATAGTCAGATTAAAGAGTTAAAAGTACTCGATATTGAACTCGATGAATTATTGGTAAATACTCAAAAAGCGTTTGATGCGAGAGACTTTGATGGAATTGGTAAACTTTTGGTTAAAAGGGAAGAGCTATTTAGTAATTTAAATCAAAAGATAGCCAGTCAAATTACCAGGACCAGGCAGGAAGAGTCGAGTCCTAAAAACACTACTCTTTATTTTAATCTATTAACGGAAACTAAAGATTTCGTTACGGCTACCATGAATTTACTTGAAATCTATTATCAACAATATGATAGCACGGTCCCACCTGCTGTAATAGAATAAAAAAAGAGACCTATCGTAATAATAGGTCTCTTTTTTGAATATTTCCTTTTTATTATCTGTTTTTCACAACAGTTTCAGCCTCTTTTAACTTACCTACAGCTGCTATTTTGTTGTCTGAATAATCAACTTCTTTAAGCATTTCATCTTCCCAATATAACCAGGTTCCAACCTTTCGTCCTTGATCGTATTGTCCTACAACTAGCTTATTCCCTTCTTCGTCATACATTATCCATTCTCCGTGAAGTTTCCCTTCTAAAAAAGACCCCGTCTGACTTAACGTTCCATTTTCATGGAAATATGTGGCTTTTACCATGTCCCCATTCTTCTCAAAGACTGGTTTTTGCTCTTGCGCCACCATTACAAGTGCAAATAAAAAAATTAACATTGTTGCTACACTTTTCATCCTATTCTATTTAATTGTTTTTTCGTTTCTTAAGACTAACGCTACAAAGATACATTTATTTTACTCTAAATAAATGTTTTCGTAACATTTTGTTTACATTAAATTTACATTAGAAATATAACTATCTGTTTTACTGTATATTACATATTTCCTATTCGTTAACAAATAAGGCATCAGCCCAGTAAAATTCTTCCTGAACTGGTAATTTCATACCATTAATTAATTTTAAGAATTACACAATACCTATATTTATAACGGATTAAAAAAGACCCCTCCAAAAATCACTTTACAAATGAAAATATATTGCTATATCCTATTATTTCTTTGTATTACGAATCAGGCAACTTCACAATCTCTTGAGGCAAAAGAACTATTGAACAAGGCTATCTCTTTTCACGATCCTGAAGGTAACTGGAATCAATTTGAAGGAGAATTGTCTATTACTTTAAAATATCCAGATGGACGAGAACGAGAAAGTAAAATTAAAATGGACTTGCCAAAACAGTATTTCCAGTTAACTACTACCGATGATGGCAACTCTATTGAGCAAACCATAAATAAAGGAGAATGCCAATTAAAGCTAAACGGATCTACTACCATTTCTAAGGAAGATATTGAAAAGCATAGGTTAACTTGCGAACGTGCTCATACGATGAAAAATTATTACCAATACCTATATGGCTTGCCAATGAAACTAAAAGACAAAGGCACCAATATTGATAATGAGGTTCAAACTAAGACGTTTCAGGGGAAAAAATACTTGGTCTTACGGGTTACCTATGACGAGAACGTGGGTAATGATATTTGGTATTTCTACTTCGATCCAAATACCTATGCTATGGAAGTATATCAGTTTTATCATGATGAATCAAAAAACGATGGAGAATATATCGTCCTTGATGGAATTACGAGTATTTCTTCGATTAAAATGCCAAAGATCCGGACTTGGTATTACAACAAAGATGATAAATTACTTGGTACAGATATATTGAATAATTAGATTCACTATTACTTTTGTTAACCCACTATTCTGTTCTGCATAACGGTAGATGCTTTTATCGATAGAAGTTCATTTCATCTAAATAATTCCAAACATTCTCGGGTAGCATAGGGCGAATATTTTTTCCACTTTTATGGGCCTTTCTAATCCCTGTGGAAGAAATTTCCATTATTGGCGCAGCTACTTTATGTATTCCCGGATGGTTCTTGAATTGGTTATCTAAATTCCCTTCGGATATTCTAGGGTAAACATAAAGTTCATAATCCTCTAAAATAGCCTCGTAGTTTTTCCATTTGTGAAAGTGCTTTAAATTATCCTCTCCCATTATTAAGCAAAACTTTTGGTCTTCACCGAAAGTTTCTCTTAGATGCACCAGCGTATGTATGGTATAATTTGGTTGTGGTAAATTAAACTCAATTTTGCTGGCTTTTAATCTAGGGTAGTCCTTGATAGCTTCAAATACCATTTGATAGCGATGGTGGTTGTCTAATAAAGTCTTTTTTGTTTTAAAAGGACTCTTTGGGGTAATAACAAACCAAACTTCATCTAGGTCAGAAAACTCTACCATATGGTTTGCTATAACCATATGACCAATATGGATAGGATTGAAAGTCCCAAAAAAAAGTCCAACTTTTTTCATTGTAAGCGATTGTATTGAGTCAGAGAATTAGTAACAAGGTGTTAGCCTACAGAACTTCCAACAAAATTCGCAACTAGATTATAGGCCTCATCCAAAGCAGTATCGAGGTCATGATTCTTAATTACCCTGTCAAACTGCGGTGCAGTTGCCAATTCTACAGAAGCTTTGGCCACTCTCATATTTATTTTATCATCACTTTCTGTACTGCGTTTTTTTAACCTGATCTTTAATTCATCAATGCTCGGTGGTTTTACAAAAACAGCCAAAGTTTGCTCAGGATATTTACGTTTAATTCGCAATCCTCCTGCAACATCAATATCAAAGATCACGTTCTTGCCCTCTGCCCAAAGCCGTTCTACCTCACTTTTTAAGGTCCCGTAAAAATTGTCTCGATATACCTCTTCCCATTCTAAAAAGTCGCCCTGCTTTATATGCTTTTTAAATGCGTCCGTTGAAATAAAATAATAATGTTCTCCCTCCTTTTCTTCTCCTCTTCTTGGTCGGGATGTAGCGGACACAGAAAATGCCAGATTCAATTCTTTCTGTTTTAATAGGTGTCTTACGATGGTCGTTTTTCCACTACCTGATGGAGCAGAGAAAATAAGTAACTTCCCCCCTTTCATTATAACACATTAAGCATTTGTTCTTTTATCTTTTCCAGCTCATCTTTCATTTGTACCACCAGTTTTTGCATAGGCGCATAATTGGCTTTCGATCCGATAGTATTAATTTCTCTACCAATTTCCTGTCCGATAAATCCTAACTTTTTACCATTCGAATCATTGGAGGATAAGGTTTTTAGGAAAAAATCTAAGTGATTGGTCAGGCGAACCTTCTCCTCTGTGATATCAAATTTTTCTAAATAGTATATTAATTCCTGTTCGAACCTGTTCTGATCCACTTCTGCTCTTAAATCTGCAACTGCTTTTTCCAAACGTTCTCTAATGGAACTAATTCTAAGATTATCCATTTCTTCAATTTTCTTTAGCAATGTTTGTAGCGATTTAATTCTTGTAATAAAGTCTTTTTCTAAAACAGCGCCTTCTTCCGTTCTAAAGCTCTTTAGCTCTTTTAAGGCCTCCTCCAGAACGCCTTCGATTGCCTGATATTCATTATCATCAATATCTTCTTTCTCTGTCTTCAGAGCATCGGGCATTCTAAGTGCCATCTCTAAAAGCTTTATGGAATCTCCTTTTGCGAGAGTCCCTAATTGATTCATATACTGTAAAACAAGCGATTCATTGATAGTTGATCCGGCTTCTTCTCCTGTAGATTCTACATACAATCCAAAGTCTATTTTACCTCTCACCAAAGAATCTGCAATAATTTTCCGCATCTGGAGCTCCTTTTGGCGGTAGGCGGATGGCATCCTTGCATTTACGTCTAAATTCTTACTGTTTAGTGATTTTAATTCTATGGTAATTTTCTTGTTAGGGAGTATAAGCGTATGCTTTCCAAACCCTGTCATAGATTGAATCATAATAAGGAATTAATTAAAAAGGGTTTAACTAACAAAAGCTCTCATAATGCGCTTATAGCTCTCTAACCCAAATATTTCTATAACTAACGCGGCTATTATCTCCGTGGTCTTGCAGTCTTAAAGGACCTTTACCATGTGGAGGATTTTTTGGCCAACCTATATATGGTGTTGTACCCTTTAACTCCACATTGTCCTGTACCAAAACCCCATTATGAAGTAACGTTAGGGTCCCGGATTTTATCTTTCCTCCCTCATCATTAAACTCTGGAGCATGGTAAATTATGTCATAAGTATTCCACTCTCCTGTTGGAACAGAAGCCTTGACTAATGGAACATGCTGCTTGTATATGGATCCTACTTGCCCATTTACATAGGTATCATTGTCATTATTATCCAATACCTGCACCTCGTATAATCCAGATAAAAAGACTCCACTATTTCCTCTATTCTGTCCATCCCTCTGTACTTCTGCAGGTGACATCCATTCAATATGCAATTGTATATCTCCAAACTTTTGTTTGGTTTGGATATCCCCTGACTTATCTTTTACGGTCATAGATCCATCTTCATTGAGAATCCAATCCACCTCAGATTGATCTTCTACTTTTTCCCAATTAGAAAAATCTGTCCCATTGAAAAGGACAATTGCATCGCTAGGAATTCCATTGTCACCTACAGGATCTACAACAGGTGGTACCGGTTCATAGAACTCCGTCTCCTCTGGTTTAGTAGGCTCTACCCCCTGATATTCTTCATAAACAATTACCGAGGGTGTCTCATTTTCTTTTTTTGTTTCTTCCTTTACCTGTTCCCCTTTACAGCTTAGGATAATGAGGGACAGTATAATAACATAAAATCTAGCCATTTTTAAAGCTCTTTAATTTTAATATTTCTAAAAGACACTTTATCACTATGGTCCTGCAGGCCTATTTTACCTGTAGTATATTTCCCAAATTCTTTCCAATCTGCAAACTTAGATTTTGCCACCATATCGTTCCATTCTTGGTCATTTGTAGGAAATCGAACAATTTCAACCCCATTGAGCACAACCTTTCCCATATTTTCTTTGTGATTGATGGTCAGTTCACAAACATTCCATTCTCCTACGGGTTTAGTGACATCTTCAGAAGGTGCCACCATATCGTAAAGCGCTCCGGCCTGATGTGTAGTTCCTGCCTTAGCATCGGGATGTTTCTCGTTATCTAATACCTGTATTTCAGGACCCGTTTCATAGGGCTGCTTTAGGGAGGCGTCTTCTACCACGCCCCAAAAAATACCGCTATTACCTCCCTCAGAAATTTTCCACTCTAATGAAAGAACAAAATCGGTATACTCATTCTCAGTTACAAGATTATAACTTTGGTTCTTCTCTGGATAAAGTACCATGGCTCCATCTTCAATTTTCCAGGCATCGGGAACATCTTCTCTTAAATACCCTTTCCAACCATCAAAAGAGGTGCCATCAAATAACACCTTCCATTCACTTTCAGAGGCTTCAGCAACTTCCGTTACTTCCATTTCCATATCTACTGATTTTTCCTCTTTTTTAGTTTCTTTACACCCAAAAGAAATTTGAGCTATCACTGCTAGCAGTATTATTTTTTTCATAAAGTATTTATTTATATCCCTAGTATTTTTCTCAAAACATCCTTATCTATATCTCCCCCAGCGAAATCATCAAATGTTTTCTCTGTAGCTTCAATAATATGTTTTTGAATAAATTTTGCGCCTTCAATAGCTCCCTGTTCCGGGCTTTTGATACAACATTCCCATTCCATTACGGCCCACACATCACATCCGTATTGGGTCAATTTTGAAAATATTGATTTAAAGTCAATTTGACCATCCCCAAGAGATCTATAACGACCTGCTCTATCTCCCCAATCGTTATATCCTCCAAAGGCTCCTTTTTTACCCGTAGGATTAAATTCAGAATCTTTTACATGAAAAGATCGGATAAACTCATGGTAATGATCAATATACGTAAGGTAATCTAATTGCTGAAGAACAAAGTGACTGGGGTCATATAGAATATTAACTCGCTTATGATTTCCTGTGGCTTTTAAAAAACGTTCAAACGTATCCCCATCATGCAAGTCTTCCCCAGGGTGAATCTCATAACAAACATCTACTCCTTCTTCATCAAAGTGATTAAGAATAGGCATCCATCTCTTTGCTAATTCTTCAAACCCAAGCTCTACTAGACCTGGAGGCCTCTGTGGCCAAGGATGGAACGTATGCCAAAGTAAGGCTCCAGAGAAGGTAGCATGGGCTTTTAATCCTAAACGTCTACTTGCCGTAGCTGCTTTCTTAACAACATCAACTGCCCAGGCAGTCCTTGCTTTTGGATTATTCTTTACAGCATCCGGAGCGAAATTATCGAACATAATATCATAAGCTGGGTGAACTGCAACTAATTGCCCTTGTAAATGCGTAGATAGCTCAGTAATTTCTAATCCATAGGAATTTATAGTACCCTTTAATTCATCACAATAAGTCTGGCTTTCGGCCGCTTTGTCTAAATCGATAAGAAAGGATTCCCATGTTGGAATTTGAATCCCCTTATACCCAAGATCTGAAGCCCACTTACACATTCCTTCTAAGGAATTAAATGGTGCCTTTGAATCTACAAATTGTGCTAAAAATACCGCTGGTCCTTTAATAGTCTTCATATAACGATTCTTATTTAATATTGAATTGTTCTAGAGTTATTTTTAATAATTAAACCCTATATTTAAATGGTCAATTTATCTTCGACTTCATCTTCTTGATAGAAGTGTTAAATATAGCAAAACCATTAGTATTAAAATAAAAATATAGAATGAAAGAATCTGAGAAGTACGACGCCATTGTCGTTGGTACCGGAATTAGTGGAGGCTGGGCGGCCAAAGAATTATGCGAGAAAGGCCTAAAGACTTTGGTGTTAGAGAGGGGACGAATGGTAAAGCATATTGAAGACTATCCAACCATGAATATGGACGACTGGGATTTTCCATATAGGAAAGAACTCTCTTCAGATGACAAAAAAAAATACCATAAACAAAGAAGGGTCAATTGGGCTCCTAAGGACGACGTGAAACACTTTTTTGTTAATGACCTGGAGCATCCCTATGTGGAGACCAAACGATTTGATTGGATTCGAGGATATCAAGTTGGCGGAAGATCCCTTATTTGGGGAAGACAGAGTTATCGATGGAGTGATATTGATTTTAAGGCAAATAAAAAAGAAAAAATAGGAGTGGATTGGCCGGTTCGGTATAAAGATATTGCCCCATGGTATGACAAGGTGGAAGAGTATATAGGAGTAAGTGGACAAAACTTGGGTCTAAAACAGCTGCCTGATGGCAAGTTTCAACCAGCCATGCAACTAAATTGTGTTGAAGAAGATTTCCAAAAATCCGTCGATTCTAAATTTGAAGATGGACGCTTGGTAACCATTGGTAGAGTCGCCCATATAACAGACCCAAATACGTCTTTTGAAGGAAGAGGGGTTTGTCAGAATAGAGATAGATGTTGGCGCGGATGCCCATTTGGAGGGTATTTTAGCAGTAATTCTTCAACTCTTCCAGCAGCCGAAAGAACTGGCAACATGACGTTAAGACCAAATAGTATTGTTTATGAAGTAATCTATGATGACACTATAAAGAGAGCTACCGGTGTGCGAGTTATTGATGCAGAAACCAATGAAAAAATGGAATTCAAGGCGAACGTTATTTTCTTATGTGCATCTGCTATGGCTTCTGTCGGAATACTTCTACAATCCAAGTCGGAACGATTTCCTAATGGATTGGGGAATGACTCAGATGCCTTGGGAAGGGGTATTATGGATCACCATTACAAATTAGGTGCTTCTGCAAAGGTAGAGGGGCATTTAGACAAATACTACAAAGGAAGAAGAGCAAACGGTTTTTACATTCCAAGATTTGTCAATTTGGATAAAAATTCAGAAGAAAAAGATTATGTCCGAGGGTTTGGATACCAAGGTTCCGCTAGTAGGCAAGACTGGTCTGATGCTGTCGGAGAATTAGGCTACGGAAAAGAATTAAAGGATGGCATTTTAAAACCTGGACAATGGAGTATAGGAGTAACCGGATTTGGAGAGTTCCTCCCCTATGACGATAATAGGGTAACTCTAAGTAAAACGGAAAAAGATAAATGGGGCTTACCTCAATTAGACTTTGACGTAGAGTTTAAAGAAAATGAATATCAAATGCGAAAAGATATTATTGCCCAAATTGTTAAAATGTTTGAGGAATCTGGATTTAAAGAAATTACACCATACGATGAAGTTACAGGACCTGGACTAGGCATACATGAAATGGGAGGTGCAAGAATGGGGAAGAGTCCTAAAACCTCTGTTTTAAACAAACATAATCAAGTACATTCTGTTCCAAATGTTTATGTTACTGATGGGGCATTTATGTCTTCCTCGGGTTGTGTAAACCCATCTTTAACTTATATGGCATTTACCGCCAGGGCTGCCGATCATGCTGCGAAGCAATTCAAATCAGGTAAATTTTCATAATTTCTAAGGCTCATTAATTATGGAAAATACTTCTGCAAGGAACTTATGGGGAGATTTTTTGGATCAGCATTTAGAGTATGCTTTTGCCCAAGCACCGCAAGTTATTTGTTTATCCGAGGATGAACAAGAAGCAAACAGGCAGCTGAAATTAATTCTGACTGGAAAGAAGAGAGCTTTTTCTCATTCTCTTCTTGGTTTGCAATACAGGAACCAAAAGCTTCCAAAAATTGGAGACTTTACGATTATTACGGATAATCAAGGAAATGCCAAATGCTTATTGCGTACGGTAGCTGTGCGCTTAAAACCTTATTTTAGTATTAGAGAGTCTTATGCCAAAATTGAAGGGGAAGGGGATCAAAGTCTGGCATATTGGAAACAATATCACTGGGAAAAAATCGAAGAAGATTTGAAACAGTTTAATCGTGTTCCTCGTGAAAGCATGATTATGGTATGTGAATATTTCGATAAAGTATTCGAACGATAGAAAAAGCCTTCCCTGAGGAAGGCTTTGGTAAAAAATCTTCTAATCTTCCATATCTACCCAGATATTCCCCTGTTTATTCGAGGCTACTGTTGCCTCAATGAAATTAAGTCCCCTTACGCCATCTCGCATAGTTGGGAACTCTCCATCGTTATACTGCTCCCCTCTTATTGCTCTTGCGGCTCCAAGGTAAATATTGGCCATAGAATCAAAAATTCCCTCTGGATGTCCAGGAGGAAGTTTTGTGCCGTCCAGAGAAAGCTCAGAATTGTAAGCATGTCCGGGTTTATAAATTTGTGTAGGTTCTGTATCGCTTAATTTATACAAAAAGTTTGGTTTCTCCTGCTCCCAAACAAAGGCTGCTTTTTCGCCATAAATTCGAATTGCCAACCCATTCTCTTCTCCAGTAGCAACCTGACTTCCTCGAATGACCCCTTTAATATGATCGCCCATTCTAATCAGAACGGTTCCATCGACATCCATCTGATTATCTTCGTACAGATAATTAAAATCGCATAACAAAGACTTTACTTCTAGCCCCGTGGTATATTCAATTAGATTAAAAGCATGAACACCAATATCACCCATACAGGAGCTAATCCCGGCCTTTTTAGGATCCAGTCTCCAAACAGAAGATCTTTTTTCCTTGTCGTGTATAATTGGATTTATCCAGCCCTGATAATACCTAGCGTCCACTTTATGAATCTTACCCAAAGCACCGGCCTTTATCATCTCGCGCATCTGACGAACCATTGGATAACCAGTATACGTATGGGTTACGGCAAATACTGTCCCGGCTTTTTCATGCGCTTCTTGTAATATTTTGGCTTCTTCCAATGTTGTGGTCATCGGCTTTTCACATATTACATGAAAGCCATTATCTAAAAGCTTTTTGGCCATTGGAAAATGGAGGAAATTAGGAGTAAGTACAGAACACACTTGTATTCTCTCCTCCTCAGGTAATTTTAGTTCCTCCTCAATCAGGGTATCAAAATCTCTATAAATCCTATCTGTTGGCACATCAATTTCCTTTGCAAAACCGATATTTTCATCATAATTTGGATTAAAGACTCCTCCTACAATTTGGTAATTATCGTTGATATGAGATGCAACTCTATGCAATACTCCGATGAGTGAGTCTCCTCCTCCTCCGATAACACCAAGTCTAATTTTTTTTGCCATGTTATTTTAATTCTGATTACAACTTCCCCCTAAAACTTAAAAAAAAGGAAAATTATGATTATAATTAGTACTAGAGATTAAGTTTTATACTCTATTTTTTCGTTCTTAAATAATATACTAAATAATATGGATACCAAGAGCGCAAAACCAGCTGGATATATCCAGATTACCTGCCAATCGTGTCCCAGTAGGTCATCTACAAAATAGTTTGTTATTCTTCCTGCAATCCAAAAACCAATTAACATCCCTACTCCATAGGTCGCTAATGTAATTAACCCTTGAGCTGAACTTTTATACTTTGATCCGGCCTTGCTATCGGTGTATATCTGTCCCGAAACAAAAAAGAAATCATAACATATACCATGCAACGCAATACCTATTAAAATAATCAGCGAAAGTTCACCGGCATTCCCGTATGCAAAGCACAGATAACGCACCGTCCAGGCCAACATTGCTACAATGATGGTTTTTTTAAAGCCATATCGCTTAAAAAAATAGGGCAACAACAGCATAAAGAGGATTTCTGATACCTGTCCAATAGTCATTTTGCCAGCAGGGTTTTCAACGCCAATTTCACCTAGAAACTGTCCGGCATGCTGGTAATAAAACGCCAACGGAATACAGATAAAAACAGAGGCCAAGAAAAAAATGCTGAAATTTCTATCTTTCAATAGTTGCAGTGCATCCAGACCAATAAGTTCTTTTACACTTACTGCTTTTTTCGAATTGACGGTAGGTGGTGTTTTTGGTAATGTAAAGCTAAAAAGACCCAAGATAGTAGATGCAGTCGCACACATTAAAAAAGTATTTCTCAATGCTCCTTCGCTAACACCCGATGGAGAATCCCAATGAAATATATAACTAATTGCAAGTCCGGCTACTATCCATCCAATAGTCCCATAGACCCTTACAAATGAAAATTGTTTTGCCGGATTATTCATCTGGTTAAAGGAAACAGAATTCACCAGAGCCAAAGTCGGCATATACAAAATCATATAGATCAAAATATAAGGGTAAAAAACCGAAAAACTTTCCGCATAGGACAACTTCACCATTAACAGGGCCCCAATTAAATGAAGGATACCCAGAATCCTTTCTGCGTTAAAATATCTATCCGCTATAAGTCCGATTATAAATGGAGCAATAATTGCCCCCCAGGATTGAGTGGAATACGCCATTGCAATTTCAGGATCACTTGCTCCAAGAGAATTTGGCAAATAGATGCCCATAGTGACGAACCAACTCCCCCAAACAAAAAACTCTAAAAACATCATTAGAGAAAGCTGAAACTGTATTCTCTTATCCATAATTTTAGCTTATCGTTTATAAAAGATGTAGTCCAAAGAACTTGGTTCAATAGCATTCCCTCTGAAATCAACTGAGATTTGAGCTCTGTGATGTGTGGAATGATTGATTATATGAAAAAGAATTTCTCCAATCGTATTAGAATACAACCTTCCGTCACTCGTTTCATAGTCCAATCTCCTATCAAAGTCTGCAGTATTTGTTATTACTTCAAAGGAATTGCGTTGATTCTCATAGTGTAAGTCTTCCCATGAACTTATTTCATGCTTGTGCCAAACCTCATAACTTGGCTTTTGATTTAAAATTCTTGCATTCCAAATATGATGCGCGCTTAGAATATGGTTGAATAACTCCACTGTTCTGTTGGGCACTTCTTCTAAACCCTTACATTTCTCAATAAGGCTTTTGTTACAATAAAAATTATAATCAAAAAGTTGATTGTAGAAGACTTTCATTTTGTAGATCCCACGTTTATGTAAGCTTTTTAGCTGCTCTTAACATCAAGTCCTTTGTTGCAATAATACCCTCTTTCTCTGTAAGCGTACTTCCTTCATACTCGACACCAATAAATCCAGAATAACCTGCATCTTTTACAATCTGCAGCATTTTAACGTAGTCAATTTCTACTTCGTCCCCGTCAGCATTAAATTCATGGGATTTTGCGCTTACGGCTTTCGCGTGCACCATTAGTTCTTCAACACCTTTATAGATATCATAGGCTTCTGCACAACCGGCACTATAGTCTTTTGGATCTTTGCGTCTGATACAAAAATTACCAAAATCTGGTAATGTCCCACAATTATCCAAATTAACTGTGCTCATTACATCTGCAAGCATAGCGGCATTGGATGACAATCCTCCGTGGTTTTCTACCAAGACATTGATATTTTTCTCTTTTGCATAAGTGGATAATTGTTTCAATCCATCTACAGAGTTTTCTTTCCATTCTTCAGGAACACTACTTCCTGCTAAATTTACTCTTATGGAATGACACCCCATTGCTGCGGCAGCATCAACCCACTTGAAGTGATTTTCCACGGCAGCTTTTCGCTCTTCAGGATCAGAGGTAGCCAAATCTCCCTGTCCATCTATCATTATTAACAGATTTTGAAGCCCATGTTTTTTTGCTTCGGCATTAGATTTGTCAACAAATGTCTGCATTGCCTCAGCCGAAAATCCAGAAGGTTCCAGCGTATCATTGTATAATTGACTAACATATTCGAGCCCTTCAAAACCCCATGCCTTAGCTTTTTCGGCAAATGTATATGGATCAACACCATCTTGACGTATCATTTTATGAATAGACCACTGAGCAAGGGAAAGCTTAAAAAATGGCGCAGTATCCACCACTTCAGTTTGTGAAGCATCTGTACTTACCTGTTTTTTATTCTCTTTACAAGCATGTAACCCCAACAGGGACAAACCAACACCCACTTTCGCACTATTACCAATAAAAACTCGTCTTTTCATAATTATATTTAATTGATTAAATTTCTCTTTGTCTGGTATTAAAAATTTGGTGCTGAAAACAAAAAATAAGAAAGCTAACGGCTAGTTAAGATATAGTCGCTAGATACAAGATTTAATATTCCCAACAAACCAATGAAATTCCTAAGGACTCCTTAAGTTATATTCGGTTTAAATGTAGAAAATTAATTTTATATTTGATACTTTTAGTGAATAAACAATAGATATACATGAGTAAATTTTATTACAACGAGGAACAGGATTCATATGATGCAATAGTTGTTGGTACAGGAATTAGTGGAGGTTGGGCCGCAAAGGAACTTTGTGAGAAAGGAATGAAAACATTAGTATTAGAACGTGGTCGGATGGTAAAGCATATTGAAGACTATCCTACGGCAAATATGGATATTTGGGATTTCCCCAATAATGGGATGCTTTCTCGTGAAGATCAGGCCAAACAATTAAAACAGGCGAGAACCGGATATACCACTAGAGCACCACATAATTTTTGGTTTGTAAACGATCTAGAACATCCTTACAATGAAATCAAAAGGTTTGATTGGATGCGTGGCTATCATGTAGGTGGTAGGTCCATTATGTGGGGAAGGCATAGTTATAGATGGAGCGACATAGATTTTAAAGCAAATAAGGAAGATGGACATGGGGTGGATTGGCCGGTAAGATACAAAGATATTGCACCATGGTACGACAAAGTGGAGTCTTATATTGGTGTAACTGGTGAAACTCTCGGACTACCTCAGTTACCAGATGGGCAGTTTGAACCTATGATGGAACTTAATTGTGTTGAACAACATGTGAAGGAACAAGTTGCGAATAAGTTTGATGGCAGGGTTATTACAGCTGGAAGAGTTGCTCACATAAACAGTGACAAACAGTTTGAAGGCAGAAATAGATGTCAATTCAGAAACAGATGTATTCGCGGATGTCCTTTTGGTGCATACTTCAGCAGTAATTCATCGACCTTACCAGCTGCTGAGAGAACAGGTAATCTTACCCTCAGACCAGATTCTATAGTTCACGAGGTTATTTATGACCCGGATACAAAAAAAGCTACAGGAGTAAAAGTTATAGATCGTGTAACAAAAGAAGCCTTTGAGTTTAAAGCTAAGGTGATCTTTTTATGTGCTTCTGCATTGGCATCCACCTCCATTTTAATGCAGTCAAAATCGGACCGATTCCCAAATGGAATGGGAAATGATTCGGATCAACTAGGACGAAATATCATGGACCATCATTTAGGTGTAGGAGCTAGAGGGAAAATAGATGGTTTTGAAGACAAATATTATAAAGGGCGTAAACCTAATGGCATCTATATTCCGCGATTTAGAAATCTAGGGGGAGACTCTAATATGAAGAATTTTGTGCGAGGATATGGCTATCAAGGTGGCGGCTCCAGGGGTAACTGGGAAGAGACCGTTGCCGAATTGTCTTATGGTAAAGACCTCAAAGATGCAATATTAAAGCCGGGAGGTTGGACCATGGGAATGGGTGGATTTGGTGAAGTATTACCCTATGAAGACAATCGAATGACTTTAGACTATGACAAGCTTGATGGATGGGGGTTACCAACCATAACATTTGATGCTGAGTATAAAGAGAACGAGTGGACTATGAGAGATGATATGAAAGAACAGGCAGTTGAAATGTTAGAGAAATCAGGTCTTCGCGATGTTGAACCCTATGACGACAGAGAAAAGTCTATGGGCATTGGAATACACGAAATGGGTACTGCCAGAATGGGACGAGATCCAAAAACTTCCGTTTTAAATGGTAACAATCAAATACACGAGGTGAAAAATGTTTATGTAACGGATGGGGCATTTATGACCTCAGCTGCCTGCGTAAACCCCTCCTTAACCTATATGGCATTTACAGCCAGAGCAGCAAATCATGCTGCAGAACAACTTAAAAAAGGAAATATATAATGGAAAGAAGAAACGCTTTAAAAAATATCGGATTAGCCTTTGGTTATACAGTAGCCACCCCTACCTTAATTGGTCTTGTTCAGAGCTGTCAAAATGAAAAGTCGATCAACTGGACGCCCAATTTTTTCAATAAAGATCAGGCCATTGTTTTAACACAATTGGTAGATATCATACTTCCAAAGACAGATACACCATCTGCCACAGAAGTAAAAGTAGATATTTTTATAGACCGCTATAGCGATGAGGTAATGAGTGTTGAGGATCAAAAATTTTCTAAAATGCTTTTTAATGCTTTCAACAAATACGCATTAGATTTAGCAGGTAAGGAACTTGTTATTGATCTATCCCTTGAAGAATTAGAAACAGCATTGGCCAAGGCTTTGCAAGTGGATGAAGAACAGGAAAAAGAGAATGAAGAGGTCCTTCAGGCGTATATGGTAGCACAGGAAAAAGGTGAAAAAGTTCAACTAGATGAAAAAGCCGCAATTAGCGCATTCGCATCTAGCCTGCGTAATACTACAATTTGGGCTTATAAGACTTCGGAGTATGTTGGTGAGGAGGTCCTGGCTTATTTGCCTGTCCCAGGCGAATACATTGGATGCGGCGATTTAGAAGAATTGACCGGCGGTAAAGCCTGGTCCCTATAATCCTTTTATGAAAAGAAGAAATTTTATACGCAAATCTGCTTTAGGAGGTACTGCGATGGTAGCTGGTGCTTCTCTAAAAGTACACGGTAGTGAAATCGGTCTTAATAAGCCGTATTCCTTTAACTTAAATTATGCTCCACATATAGGCATGTTCAAGCATATGGCGGGAGAGGATCCAATAGGTCAAATAGAATTTATAGCAGAACAAGGCTTTAAATCTATGGAAGACAATGGCATGAGCGGTAGAGATGTGACTTTACAGAAAAAAATGGCTTCTACAATGGAACGCTTGGATATGAAAATGGGTGTTTTTGTAGCCCACAAGATTTATTGGACCGAGCCTACATTAACAACAGGGGATAAAGAAAAGAGAGAAGAGTTTTTAAAGGATATTAAGAATTCTATCGAGGTTGCCAAAAGAGTAAATGCCAAATGGATGACTGTTGTACCAGGTCATGTAGATTTAAAGCTTCCAATGGGTTATCAGACAGCAAATGTCATGGAAACTCTTAAGCAGGCTTGTGCGCTCTTGGAACCCCATAATTTGACCATGGTTCTGGAGCCTTTAAATTTTAGAAACCATCCTGGTCTGTTTTTAACCGATTCTCCTCAGGCATATGAATTATGTAAGGCCGTTGACTCCCCTTCGTGTAAAATTTTATTTGATATATATCATCAACAAATTCAGGAAGGAAATATAATACCAAATATAGAAAGCTGTTGGGATGAAATTGCTTATTTCCAAATAGGAGATAATCCAGGACGCAAAGAACCAACGACAGGAGAAATTAATTATAAGAACATCTTTAAATATATTCACCAAAAAGGCTACAACGGTATTTTAGGCATGGAACACGGTAATTCTCGTCCCGAAAAAGAGGGTGAGCAAGCAGTTATTGATGCATATAAAAGTGTAGATAGTTTTATTTGATTCTACTTCAAATCTCCTTTGCTACGTCGTATGTCCGCATAGTGAGAGAGTACTAGCTGAAAAGTCCATAATTGAATTTTAACCGTACATATAGTATATGTACTAAAGGAATTATTATGGACTATTATCTTTTACTATTATTGGTTTATTCAGCCTTATTCCTCCTATCCAAAAGTGTCTTCGGAACCTTTATTCAAAAATAAAGGCAACTAGATACAAAACTTTTCCATTAAACAGAGAATTATAAAAACGGATACTCCTTTAGGAAGTTTCCAAATTTCTTCGGATTAGCCCACATTCAATTAAAAATAGTATTAAACTAAAAAACACCTTGGAATAGATGGTTATTGGGGTTGATCTATTCTAGGTGTTTTTTAATCAATAAACACTACAATTCTATACCAAAATTCTCATAAGCAAGTCGTTCATTTAGATATAGTTTAGGTTTAAGAACCACACATCAAACAATCGTCATCTGCCTGGCCTTCTTTAGCTCGTTGTATTAGCTCTTTCATTTCAGCAGCAGACATTGGCTCTACATCGGTCTCTTGGGGTTTCAAGGGTGTTGTTTCTACTGGCATTGCAACAGCTGTTTCTGGGTTTGCTGCGGCCACCTCAGCTTCGGCTGCTACACTAACGGGAACTTCTTTCTTTTTGGTATTATCCAGTGTAAATTTAATAGCATCTACCGCTGCTTTTGTTCTTAAATAATACATCCCTGTTTTCAGTCCGCTCTTCCATGCATAGAAATGCATGGAGGTAAGTTTTCCATAATTGGCGTTTTCCATAAACAGGTTAAGAGATTGACTTTGATCTATAAAATAACCTCTTTGTCTAGACATATCAATGATATCTTTCATACTAAGCTCCCAAACTGTTTTATATAATTCTTTAATCTCATCTGGGATGATATCTATGTGCTGAATAGACCCATTAGCCCGCATCAATTCTTGCTTTAAATTTTCATTCCAAAGGCCTAATTTGACTAAGTCTTCCAATAGGTGCTTATTCACAACTATAAATTCTCCGGATAGTACCCTACGCGTGTATATGTTTGAAGTATATGGTTCAAAACACTCGTTATTTCCTAATATTTGAGAGGTAGAGGCTGTAGGCATTGGTGCGACTAACAAAGAATTTCTAACACCAAACTTCTCTACTTTTTTACGAAGTTTATTCCAATCCCATCTTCCAGATAATTCTTCATCTTTTATCCCCCACAAATTATGTTGAAACTCCCCATTAGAGATCGGAGATCCCTCGTAAGACGAGTAGGTCCCTTCTTCTTTTGCTAGCTCCATGGATGCGGTTACTGCAGCATAATAAAGCGTTTCAAATATATCCTGATTTATTGCTTTCGCCTCGTCACTGGTAAATGGAAGTCGCATTAAGATAAATGCATCTGCTAAACCCTGAACACCAAGACCTATAGGCCTATGTCTTAAATTAGAATTTTCCGCCTCTTTTACAGGGTAGTAGTTTCTGTCTATTACCCTATTTAAATTTTTTGTTACACGTTTAGTAACTCTAAAGAGTTCTTTGTGATCAAACTCTCCATTTTTAACAAACATTGGAAGAGCAATAGAGGCCAAGTTACAAACTGCCACCTCATCGGGAGAAGTATATTCTAAGATTTCGGTACATAGATTAGAAGATCTAATTGTACCTAAGTTTCTTTGATTACTTTTCCGGTTGGCTGCATCTTTGTAAAGCATATATGGCGTACCAGTCTCAATTTGTGATTCTAGTATTTTTTCCCATAAATCTCTAGCCTTTATTGTTTTTCTTCCTTTACCTGCCTCTTCATAAGCAGTGTATTTTTTCTCGAATTCTTCACTATGTGTTGTAAATAATCCTGGACATTCGTTTGGGCACATAAGTGTCCAGACGTCATCTGCCTCGACTCTTTTCATGAAAAGATCTGGAATCCACATGGCATAAAACAAATCTCTTGCTCTCATCTCTTCCTTTCCATGATTCTTCTTTAAATCTAGGAAGTCGAATATATCTGCGTGCCATGGTTCCACATAAATAGCGAAACTACCTTTTCTCTTTCCACCTCCTTGATCAACATAGCGTGCTGTATCGTTAAAAACTTTTAGCATGGGAACGATTCCATTGGAGGTACCATTAGTACCTGCAATATAGGAGCCAGTAGCACGAACATTGTGGATAGACAAACCAATACCCCCTGCAGATTGTGAAATTTTGGCAGTTTGCTTTAAGGTATCATATATACCATCAATACTATCATCCTTAGTCGCCAAAAGAAAACAAGACGACATCTGAGGTTTTGGAGTCCCCGAATTAAACAAGGTTGGCGTTGCATGGGTAAAATACTTCTTCGACATAAGCTCATAGGTCTCAATAACCGAATCTATATCGTTCAAATGGATTCCCACGGCTACTCTCATAAGCATATGCTGAGGCCTCTCTGCTATTTTCCCATTTAGTTTTAATAAATAGGATCTTTCTAAAGTTTTAAAGCCAAAATAATCATAGCCAAAATCTCTGTTGTAAATAATGGTTGAATCTAAGACTTCCGCATTTTCCTTAATTACATTATAAACTTCATCGGATAACAATGGCGCATCCTTACCAGTACGAGGATTGACAAATTCGTATAAGTCCTTCATTGTTTCAGAAAAGGACTTTTTCGTATTCTTATGAAGATTCGACACGGAAATACGTGCAGCTAATTTTGCGTAGTCTGGATGAGCAGTGGTTAAAGTGGCAGCAATTTCTGCAGCCAAATTGTCCAATTCAGAAGTGGTCACACCATCATATAACCCTTCAATTACCCTCATAGCCACCTTTACAGGATCTACGAGATTATTCAGTCCATAACATAATTTTCGAACTCTGGCCGTGATTTTATCAAACATCATCGGCTCCTTTTTTCCGTCTCTTTTAACTACATACATACGTTTATTTCTGTTTTATAAGGTTGATGGTTATTTAGTTTATCTATTGTGGTATCAATAGCTGGTATTTTTCTTTAGTTAGTTTTAAAAATCAGAATCGAAGCTGATTTTTTGAGAATCAACATCCTTATCCTTGTTTAAAACACCTGCTTTCTGGTATTCAGAAACTCTCTTTTCAAAAAAGTTCGTTTTACCTTGAAGAGAAATCATATCCATAAAATCGAATGGATTCGTTGAATTATAGACCTTTTCACATTCCAATTCCACTAGTAGTCTATCGGTTACAAACTCCAAATATTGAGTCATTAATTTGGCATTCATCCCAATTAAACTTACTGGCAAGGACTCGGTTATAAATTCTCTTTCAATATTCAGTGCATCCACTAATATTTCTGTAATACGTTCTTTGGGCACTTTATTTACCAAATGTTTGTTATGCAAGTGAACCGCATAATCACAATGCATCCCTTCATCTCTGGAAATTAACTCATTAGAGAATGTTAAGCATGGCATTAAACCTCTTTTTTTCAGCCAAAAAATGGAACAAAAAGCCCCGGAAAAGAAAATCCCTTCAACAGCTGCAAAAGCAATAAGACGTTCTGCAAAACTTGGTGACTCAATCCATTTAAGTGCCCAGTCTGCCTTTTTCTTTATTGCCGGAAAGTTTTCAATTGCCTTAAATAAAATAGATTTTTCTTTTTCATCTTTTACATAAGTGTCGATGAGCAAAGAATAGGTCTCTGAATGGATATTCTCCATCATGATTTGGAAACCGTAGAAAAATTTTGCCTCAGAATACTGTACCTCATTAACAAAGTTCTCTGCCAGATTCTCATTTACAATTCCATCAGATGCTGCAAAAAAGGCTAATATATGTTTTATAAAATACTGTTCGTCTTTACTCAGTTTAGAAGACCAATCCGTCAAATCTTGGTGCAAATCAATTTCCTCGGCCGTCCAAAAACACGCTTCGCATTTCTTATACCATTCCCATAGGTCATGATGCTGAATTGGAAATATTACAAATCGGTCGTCATTTGGTTCTAAAATTGGCTCTAGGGCTACAGACATAGTTATATATTTTAAAAATTGTGAAGGGAAAAATTTCCTATGAGTTGGGTTAACAAAGATTGAAAAATGTTGTCAATTTCTAAAGGTAGTTTTATCAATATAACTCCAAAGTTTTTAACACACTATGTTGAAATCTAAGTTGGCCTTAGGTATTTATTGCCTTCCAAGAAATCAACACTTTTCTAAAAAAAATCCACGAAGATTTCTCATAAAAAATAAAACCAAAAAGTATAAAAAAGGATACTTTTCGGTTTATTGATGCTTGGCTTAAGAAGGAAAATCAATAGATAAAGACGTGTAGTCTAAATGGCAATGTTAAAATAGGGTCTACTGCGGAATATAGCCTCCTAGTATACTGATTCTTAGGAAATCTATCAAACGGCACGACTCATATAGGTGTTAACAAATTATCTTTTGGTAATGTTGATTTAGGTAGTTCCCCCGAAACCTAATTTCATACATATGCAACCAATTCTTTAGAAATGGCTCCCAATCAATAATTCAACCTATTGACAAACACTATTCATAATAAATACTGATGCCTGAGTCGTACACATTGTTTGACAGTTTTTTGCAGTGTTCAATATACAATATATCTGTTGTTTAAAAAAAGTAGTTGTTTAATGTACTTTAAACCATTGGTGTTATTTGTTTTGCGCGACAAACATTCCACTCACTGTCATCGTCTCCCCAGAAGGATTCTCAAATAATATTTCAAGGTTTCCTTTAACCTTAGAATCTGTTATGCCATCTATGGTAATGGAACCTGTTTTTGCGAAAAATGGAGACTCTCCAAAAGCTGAAATGTTGGCAAATCCGAAAACCCCGTCAAAATAATTCAGAAAACCGTTAATATTTGAAGTAACCTTATAAGTCCCCTTTCCGATACGGTCTGCCTTTAGGACCGACTTCGAAATTAAAAACCCAAAAGAGTGGCCGTTTATAGATTTGGTATCTTCAAGATTTAACTTTAACGTATTATACTTCTCACCTCGCACTGTTTGCTCTGTAGCCGTCTCAAAAGTTATAATACCTTGAAGATTAATATCTCTGTCTCCCTTGGTCTTTAATAAATAATGCCCGTCTCCAATGGTGGAAACATCCGATGTGTTCATGTGTACTGTAGAGCCATAAAACAAGGGCAAGAGTAATAGAATTCCTACGTTAATAGATTTTACAAAGAAATGGGTCATGGAGAACTTTTTTGGTTGTATCTAATTCATTAAAGGACTACCGGCCTTTATCTTCAGCCATTAGGTTATTGATATTGTTTTCTTCTAAAACCATATCATTTACTTCTAGATGGTCCTCTGCTTTTTCGGCATAAACTGCAAGCGCTAAGACAACGATAAACAGAATAAAAAAAAGAATGCACTTTTTCATGATCTAATATATAGGTACAATAGCTACGACTGCAATTTCAAGACCAAGTTAAATGGAATTTAACCTGTACACCTTTCAGATGTACAAATGGTATTAAAAATTGTATAGTTTGCAGCTCAAAAAAAATCAATTTAACAGGCTAAAATTCCATATAGCCTGATTTTACTATATACTAAAGATATTGTGCTTCTTTCTTATAAATGCAAAAAATACTATCATCCGCAAAAAACTTCTATAAGACGTCAGTTTTAAGGAATTATAATCCAATTATACTCGCTTTTAACCAGTTTATACATCTAAGGTCCAAAAGTGCCTTCGTATGCCCTATTTTTGTAACTTATATCCATATTTAAAGAGACAAATGATAGATGCTGTTTTAGTAGATGATGAGAAATATGCGCTTCAAAGTCTTTCTTGGGAATTGACAAATTTTAGTGATGAAATCAGTGTAATAGCCTCATTTACTGACCCCTTTGAAGCACTTATTTATTTAAAACACAACACCCCTGATTGTTTGTTCCTAGACATTGAAATGCCAACTATGGATGGCTTCCAATTTATTCAAAAACTAGAGAACAAAAATTTCCCGGTGGTAATTACTACGGCTTATAATCAGTACGCTATTAAAGCGCTTAAAAATGAAGCAATTGATTATCTTCTAAAGCCTATCGATACAGATGATTTAAAAGATACGATTGTAAAAATTAAAAAGTTTAATAGAAATCATTTTACCGCTGAACGATTCGAACAGATTCTCAAAAATTTCAATACTTCCGATCGCGAGAAAAAAATTACCTTAAGTACCGACGGGAAGCTTATCTTTTTAAAAAGTGATCAAATACTATATGCAGCATCCGACGGAAATTATTCTACCATATTTCTAGAAGACGGCCAAAAAATCGTACTGACTAAAAAACTAAAAGAGGTAGATTCCATACTGCCTTCAAATACCTTCTATCGCATTCACAATTCCTACATAGTAAACCTCAGTAAAATCAAAGAGTTTTTAAAGACCGATGGTTATGTCATATTACACACAAATCAAAAAATACCTGTGTCGAGACAAAAAAAATCTGACTTTTTAGACATGCTTTAACCTCTGTCAATGAAACCATCTGGATTAGGAATAATTCTACTTTTTTGTATCCATTCTATATACTTATGTGGGCAAGTCGTTCCAACCTCATTTAAGAAAAGTGCAGATAGTCTTATTGAAAAGAGACCTCTTACTTATGCTGAAATAGATAAGGTATTGAGGCCCAATAGAAGAGATACCGTTCTAATAAACTATTTCATAGACAAAGCACTTGAAAAAAATTACTATGCCGGCCTGTGTTATGCCTACAATCAAAAAGGGACAAAGTATAGAAATATATCCAATTATGGTGAGGCAATTAAGAACCACCAGAAAGCACTGGACTACGCTATCGAGTCGGATAATATAGAATTTAGAATTTTCAGTTTAAACATGTTAGGTGTAGTTTATAGTAGAGGAGAAGCGATAAAAACTGCACTAGATTACAACCAGGAAGCCTTAGAGTTAGCGGAGAGCATTGAAAATCCTTCAACAGGCGTGAAGAGAAGTATCAATGTATCCCTCAACAGTATCGGGAACATATACCAAAATCTAGAGCAATACGATTTAGCTATCGAACAGTTTTCCAGATCTCTTTATTTGGAAACAGAATTAAACAACCTGAGTGGAATGGCCGTTAATTACCACAACATAGGTGAGTGTTTGGAAGCGCAGAATAAGCTAGATAAAGCTCTTGAAAGCTTTAGAACGGCTTTGGCCTTGTATGAGGAAATTAATTCCGAAAAAGGAATAGCTGTTTGTCAGAATAGTATAGCACAGATTTACATAAAACAAGGGGAACTAGATAAAGCCCTAACCATTCTCAATCCTCTTTTGCAAAAAGCAGAGGAACTTGGAGACAAACAATTGATAACCGCAGTACTTATTTCCAGAGGATGGACTTTGATGAAAAAGAACGATTTTCGACATTCTGAGATTGACATAAAAAAGGGTCTATCCATTGCAAAAGAGTACAATTTTCTAAGATATATTTCGGATGGCAACCATCTTCTTTCAGAATTATATTCACTAGAGGGAAATTATAAAAAATCTCTGGAGCACTATAAAGAGGCAGAAAACTTTGCGCATAAGGTTACAAATGATTTAAACTTAAATTATGTAAGTGATGTAATCGTCAAATACGCCACAGAAAAGAAAAACAATCAAATTGAGGTATTGGCCAAAGAGAACGAAATTATTAACCTCAAGTTAAGAAGAAACAAAAACTACCTATTGGTTGGTGGACTGCTCTTGGCGCTATTTACTCTATTTTTATATATTTTATACAGACAATACCAATTAAAGAGTGACAAAAAAATGCTAACCCTCGAGCAAAGTATGCTCCGAAGCCAAATGAATCCTCATTTCCTTTTCAATTCATTGAATTCTATTAAACTGTATATTATTAATAATGAAAAAAAGAACGCTGTCCATTATCTTAACAAATTCTCTAAACTAGTCAGAAAGATATTAGAGGCATCTTCCTTAAAAGAAATTCCTTTAGCTGAAGAATTGGAAACAGCTGAATTATATATGAACATTGAAAATATTAGATTTTCCAATGAAATAAAATTTCAAATTAGTTTAGAAGAAGATATAGACCCCCATCTTATTAAAATTCCTTCCTTAATTCTACAGCCATTTTTAGAAAATGCTTTATGGCATGGTCTTTCTTCCAAGGAAGGGGAAAAGAGCATTCTTGTTAGCATCTCCAGGGAGAAAAGAGAATTTATAAAAATATCAATAACGGACAATGGTGTTGGCCGGGCTGCTGCCGAAAAATTGAAAGAAAACAAAGTACTAAAACGCAAATCTATAGGAATTGATATAACAAAGGAACGACTATCCAACTTCTCCAAAGACTATCAAAACACCTTCGATATCGAAATTATTGATCTTTTCGATGACCAAGGAAATGCCTCGGGAACTAAAGTAATCTTACATATACCTACTTTATAGAAGCTCTCTCTTGAGCCACTAATTCAAGTTCGTCATACCAGCTCTGGCCAAATTTTCTTATCAATGCTTCTTTTACAAAAACATATATCGGTACCTGTAATTCTTCTCCAAGTGTACAGGCAGGATCGCAGATTTGCCATTTATGGTAATTTACCGCAGTAAAAGACTGGTATTCCTTTGTTCTAACAGGGTATAAATGACATGAAATTGGTTTTCTCCATGGAATAGCACCTTGATTATAGGCCTCTTCAATGCCGCATTTACTGATGCCTTTATCGGAGTAGATAACATATGCACACTCTTTTTTATCAATTAATGGTGTTTCCCATTCTCCATCCTCTCCTTTGACAAAGGCTCCCTGCTCATCAATAGCCTGTATGCCCTGATCTCTCAAAAAAGGCTTGATTTTTGAGTATAAGTCAACTAAAACTTCTGTTTCTTTTTCTTCTAAAGGGGCTCCAGCATCACCGTCCACACAACAGGCTCCTTTGCATGCATCCAGATTACAAACAAACGCATTATCCAATATTTCTTCTGAAACAATTGTGTTTCTTAAATTAAACATGCTTATATCCGTTTGAACAAATATAATTCATTGACCGCATTGCATTCTAAATTTTCTGAAACAAAACATCCAATACCTCATCTAAATCGTACATTTGCAAACTCTTTTATAAAGGTGTAATGACGATGAACTTTAACATACGTGAAATTGCTTCGGCAACCATGATACTTTTTGCAGTAATTGATATAGTGGGCAGTATCCCTATCATAATCAGTTTGAGAAATAAGGTTGGTCATATCCAATCTGAGAAGGCTACTATAGTGGCTACATGTATCATGATAGCTTTTCTTTTTATTGGAGAAGAAATATTGAAATTAATTGGTATTGATGTCAACTCTTTCGCTGTTGCCGGTTCTTTTGTTATATTTTTTCTAGCTATTGAAATGATTTTAGGAATTGCCTTATACCGCGATGATGTCCCTGAGAGTGCTTCTATTGTTCCTATTGCCTTCCCGCTAATTGCAGGAGCAGGAACTATGACTGCTCTACTATCGCTTAGAGCGGAGTATCATGTTGAAAATATTATTATTGCCATTATCTTAAACACTATTTTTGTCTATATCGTTCTTAAATCCTCTAAGATAATAGAGCGCTTTCTTGGCGCCAATGGAATTAATATTATTCGAAAGGTATTTGGTGTAATTTTAATGGCAATAGCCGTTAAACTCTTTACTTCAAATATTAATCAACTATTTTAGGAATTAAATAAGACGCATTAAACTATTAATACTTCAATACAATGAATAAACCATTGATAATAATCTTAATAATTATTGCCGTAGGACTGGCTATATTTAATGCGACCTTAGTAAATTACTCGAACCCATTCGAAGGTGACAGTACTGTGGCAGTGATAGGTATTGTGGTCTCCGTAAGTGCCATTGTCTTACTTTTAATCTATTGGACTTCAAAAAAAATCCAAGATAAAATAGAAAATCCCTAATTGTTATTTTCTATTAACCCTTTTTCTGATTGTTGAATTGTGGGTTGGTCTAATTCTATTACTTTTTGCAACATCCTATCTGATGCAGCCTTTATCCTACCCCCCAGATTGGCTGTAAACAATTGTTCGGCTAATGCTGCCTTTAAATAAAGCTTTATCTTAGATTCAAAGTCGTAATAGTTCAGGTTTACCCCACGATCTATCGAATAATCTATAAACTTCTCAAATAATATATCATCAATGGTAAAATTGGCATAAAAATCTTCCTGGTCATAAGTTGCATATCGGTTTCTATCTTCTTCAAGGTGCTCAAATATAAATCTCGAGATAAAACCTAAATTGTCCAAGCTTTCTACCGCCTCTTCTTCATTAGTCCCAATGGGAACAAACACGTCCGGAATAATACCGCCACCTCCATAAACGACCTTCCCTTTTGGGGTTAAAAACCTTAAGGAATCTGCTACTTTTATACTGTCAACAGATACTAACTCCCCATTGCTGTAGCGTTCTGTAAATCTCTGATAATAATCTTCATTCCCATTTTTGTATGTTTTTTGTATCGACCTTCCGGTTGGCGTATAGTACCGAGAAACGGTTAACCTAACGGCAGAACCATCTCCTAATTCCATTTCTCTTTGAACCAAACCTTTACCAAAGGACCTCCTTCCAACGATAGTACCAATATCATTGTCCTGCAATGATCCTGCAATAATTTCACTTGCAGATGCCGAGCGTTCATTAATCAAGACGTATACAGGTTTATTTTCAAAGCTACCATTACTGGTCGCAAATGTTTTTTCTGTTTCCCCTTTTTTATTTTTTGTAAAGAGTATAAGCTTTCCTGCTTCTAGAAATTCATCTGCTAATTGCTCAGCTGTCCATAAATAGCCCCCGGGGTTATCCCTTAAATCTAATGTCAATCTAGTTGCTCCCTGACGCTGCAAATCACGTAGTGCCACTTTAAATTCCCTAAATGTCGACTCGGCAAACCTGTTTATACTAATATAACCCATATCCCTTGTGAGCATGTAATAGGTCGGCACGCTTCTTATCGGGATTCGATCTCTGTCTATTTGTACTTCAAAGAATCTATCATCCGATTTTCTGTAGACCTTTAGATGAACCGAAGACCCATTTTTTCCTTTCAATCGATCTACAATACGATTACTAGATAATCTTTTACCATATAGGGTGTCTTTATCTGCCATTAAAATTCTATCGCCTGGCAATAAACCCTTTTTGTCACTCGGTCCATTTTCAATAGTTCGAATAACGGTTATCGTATCTTTATACATGTAAAAGTTTACTCCAATACCGACAAAGTCTCCTTTCATGTTTTCAGAAACCCGTGTCATTTCTTCTTTTGGAATATATACAGAATGAGGATCTAGCTTATCTAATATATTATTGACAGTAACATCCACAATACTGTCCGTATTTATATCGTCTACATATTCATAGTCTATATAGTCTATCAGACGATTTAACTTATCTTTTTTTGAATTAGTAGTAAACAGTTTTTCTGGAGAATCATTAAAATGCAATTTTCCCCCTACTAAAATTCCTATAGATAAAGCCAAGGCTACTACGGTTGGCCATATGTAATATTGCTTCTTCATTTCGTTTTTATCTCTTCTCGTGTTCCTCTGAGGCAGGTAAGTGTTTTAATTCAACACCTGCTCTCTCTAAAAATTGTAAGCCGGAATTATCTTTATAAGCCCTTTGATATACCACTCGTTTTATTCCTGCTTGATGAATTAGCTTGCTACATTCCCTACATGGAGATAGAGTGATATAGAGCGTTGCGCCTTCGCAAGATTGGGTGGAGGAAGCAACTTTGGATAAGGCGTTCGCTTCTGCATGTAAAACATACCATTTGGTATATCCTTCTTCGTCTTCGCAAATATTTTCAAATCCCGTTGGCGTTCCATTATATCCGTCAGAAATAATCATTCTATCTTTTACCACAATGGCTCCAACCTGTTTCCGCTTACAATAGGATAATTTACCCCATTCATGGGCCATCCTCAAATAAGCCCTGTCATATTTTTCTTGCTTACTTTTTTTCACTCAACTGATAGTCTAATTCATTGACCAAACACTAATATACTTGCTTTATTTTTTCATAACAACGATAAACGGTTAATATTTAATTAAAACCGTTAACCTACGAAACCGACACAGAGCGAGTTAAGCCTCTAGATTTATAAAGGCCAAGTTGAAAAAAGCAGTGGTAGAGTCATGATAATAAGTGCTACTAAAGACCCGATAATTCTCGGCCTATGACTTATTCCCAGAACAGTATCCAGAATATAGGAAATACATAACACCACCAGAATAACAATAAGTTGCGCAATTTCTATTCCCAAGGCAAAGCCAATTAAGGGAGTAAGTATTTCCTCTTCCCCTGACATTAACATTTTGAAATAATTAGAAAATCCAAGTCCGTGTATTAGTCCAAAAATAAAGGTACTAATCACTAAGAGGTAGTAATATCCCTGCCGTTGTTGTCTCCAAGCCTGGAATAGGTTAGTTGAGGCGGTTATCAAAATTGTCACGGGTATAAGAAACTCAATTATTCGCACATTAAAATTGAGTAACCCTAGAACAGAAAATCCAAGGGACAAACAATGAGATATTGTGAATACACTGACCAGAATAACAACTTTCCTCCAATCCTTAAAACTAAAGGGAATTGCCAATGCAGCTAGAAAAAGAACGTGATCATAGGCGTTAACATCTAAAACATGCTTAAGACCTAAGGAGGTGTAAAAGAAAAAGTTGTCCATTTTAACTAAAGTATGTTATTTCATCCCCCGCTCTGCCTGTATATGTTCGTAGGCTTTTTGCACCTCTTTAAACTTTTCTTCAGCTCCCTTACGAATAGCCTCATCCTGAGTAATAACTTTATCCGGATGATACTTTTTTGCCATCTTTCGATAGGCAGATTTGACTTCGGCATCTGAGGCACTCTTACTTACTTCTAAAATCTTATACGCATTGTCAGCAGCCTTAACAAACATGGCTTTGATACTTTCAAAATCGTAAGTGCCAACCCTTAAATAACCGGCTATTTCTTTTATTTTATCTATTTCAGCAGGTCTGATTGCTCCATCGGCCTGAGCAATACCAAATAGAAAATGTATCAGTTGCAGTCTTACTTCATATCTGGTTCTTTGATTTAAATAAGAACATATTCGCTGAGCTGAAATTTCTCTTTTTTTTATTACATCGTTAAAAGTTCGAAAAATTGCATTTGCCTTTTCCTTACCATAGGTGCTGACAAAATATTTCCGAACATAGTCCAATTCTCCCTGACTAACCTGTCCATCTGCTTTAATAACAATAGAGCACAAAGACAGTAGATTTAATTCGAAATCGGCAGGTGAAACTTGCCCTCTGGTGAAATCAGTAAAAACGGTACGTCTAGCACCCCCTTGGTAAGAATTATCAATAAAACTTCCGACTAAAAAACCGATTAATGCTCCTGGTAGACGAAAAATCATGTAACCAACAATTGCGGCAAACCATTTTAACATGTCCTAAAAAATATATCGGCAAATATAAAAGATTAAGAAGAATTGCATCCTGAGAGTTCCCATTGTTTTCTCACTAAATGCAACATTTTCCTTATCTTTGCCACATTCATTAAAAAAAATAGCATATGTATCCAGAAGAACTCGTAAAACCAATGAGAATCGATTTAGCATCGGCAGGATTTGAGGAATTATATACGGCAGAAGCCGTTGAAAATGCCATAAAAAAAGATGGGACTACTTTAGTCGTGGTAAATTCTGTTTGTGGTTGTGCAGCAGCGAACGCAAGACCTGCTGCTAAAATCAGTCTGGGCAATTCCAAAAAACCAGATCACTTGGTTACGGTTTTTGCCGGAGTTGATACGGAAGCGGTAAACGCTGCCCGGAACTTAATGGTACCTTTTCCTCCATCCTCGCCAAGTATGGCTGTGTTTAAAGATGGAGAATTGGTTCATATGATAGAAAGACATCATATTGAAGGAAGACCTGCGGAAATGATTGCAGAAAACTTAAGGGAAGCTTACGACGAGTTTTGTTCATAGGTAGCTTGGTTTTACCTTACAATAAGCACAGCCATAGCTTCTATTTACCTTTTTAATCCTAAAACCGTTCTTGAATGAACGGTTTTATATTTTTGTAACATGCGAAAAATAATAGCCTATCCTTTAACCGTACTTTATTTTCTTTTTTTCGGACTTACCCTAGTAATTTTTCATCCCATTCAATGGATCTGTTTCAACTGGTTCGGATATGAGGCTCATAAAAAGAGCGTTAGTATTTTAAACCTTGGCCTTCTTCGTTGTACGCATGTTCTGGGAACTCGTTACACCTTTAGAAATTCCTATGAAATTCCCGAAGGAAAACCCTTGATTATTGTGGTAAACCATCAGAGTATGAATGATATACCTCCTCTTATATGGTATATGAGAGCGTATCATCCAAAATTCGTAAGTAAGATCGAACTCGGTAGAGGCATCCCTAGTGTATCCTACAATTTAAGACATGGTGGTTCTGTCCTTATTGATAGAAAAGACAGTAAACAGGCATTGACCGAAATAGCGAAATTGGGTAGGTATATAGAAAAAACAAACCGAAGTGCCGTAATTTTCCCTGAAGGCACAAGAAGTAGAAATGGAAAACCAAAAAAATTCCAAACTACAGGTTTAAAAATACTGATGAAGCGGAGTCCCTCAGCTTTGCTTGTTCCCATAAGTATTAACAACTCATGGAAAATGTTGCAGTATGGTAAATTCCCATACGGCATAGGTAGCCACATTACTTTAGATGTCCACAAGCCAATAGAAAATGGCCCTGATGTAGAAGCCATTATTGGCGAGGTAGAAGAAAAAATTGTCGAAGGAGTTATTCTATAATTATGGACCACCATGCCTTGCTAAATAGAACAGAACTTTTTGTAAAAGACGCCTTAAAAAATGCGGAAAAAGGTCATAATTGGTTTCATATAAATCGCGTACGAACTAGTGCACTAGAAATTGCTAAACACGAACATTCAAATATTTTAGTTGTTGAATTAGCAGCACTTTTACACGACATTGGCGACTCAAAATTTCATAATGGAGATGAATCAGAAGGCCCTAAACAGGTAGGTAAATTCTTAAATGAACAACCAATTGAACCCAATGTTACGGAACATATTATTGCAATAATAAAAAATATGTCCTTTAAAAATAGCTTAGATACATCTTCAACTTGTTTCAAATCTATAGAGATGGATATCGTACAGGATGCCGATAGATTAGATGCTATTGGAGCTATAGGGATTGCAAGAGCGTTCCATTACGGGGGGTTTAAAGATCGGGAAATTTATGATCCTGAGATTAAACCAAATCTGCATATTAGCAAAGATGAATATAAAAATTCCACAGCACCGACAATCAATCACTTTTACGAAAAGTTATTGCGGATTAAAGAGAGTCTGAATACCTCCTATGCCAAAAAGATTGCAGAAGAAAGACATCTTTTTATGCTAAAGTTTTTAGAACAGTTCTACAAGGAATGGAATGGATTAGACTAAAAGACTTGGGCTCCGTATTGGTTTTATAAAGACTAATACAATCTTCTATTTTTTGTATCTTCAGAAACTTTAAATTAATCCATACATGAAAAGAAGAAGGTTTATCCAGAATTTGGCAGCTAGTTCTACAGCGTTTACTATCGTTCCCAGCCATGTGCTTGGGAAGACACATATTCCGCCTAGTGATACACTTTATTTGGCAGCCTTTGGAGTTGGCGGAAGAGGTTCCGGTGTCATTGATGGACTACATAAAACAAAAAAAGTAAAGTTTGTTGCCCTATGTGATGTGGACGACAGAAGAGCTGCAAAAACATACAAGAAATTTTCTAAGGCACAGCAGTATAAAGATTTCCGGAAAGTCTACGATTTGCATCTTAAAGATATTGATGCCATAATGGTTGCCTCACCAGACCACACACACGCACCGATAGCCTTACCGTTTATGAGAGAAAAAAAGCATGCCTATGTTGAAAAACCATTGACGCACAGCATATTTGAAGCACGACTAATGGCAAAAGTTGCAGAAGAAAATGGCCTTGTAACACAGATGGGAAATCAGGGCGCTTCAAGTGACGGAAGTAGACAGGCCAAAGAATGGATAGAATCTGGAATAATTGGTACAGTCAATAAAGTAGACTGCTGGACTAACAGACCGGTATGGCCGCAAGGCATTCCTTTACCTACTGAGATAGATCCTATTCCTAAAGAATTGGACTGGGACCTGTGGTTGGGACCTGCGGCTATGCGAGACTATAACCATTCCTATCTTCCATTTAAATGGAGGGGATGGTGGGATTTTGGAACAGGAGCCTTGGGTGATATGGGTTGTCATATTATGGAAACTCCTTTTGGAGTATTGGATTTGGGTTATCCCACGGAAGCGGAAGCTAGTTGTACAACCAATTGGGTTGGTGATTTTGTCGAGGCAGATTATAGTGCCTCTTGTCCGTCTTCATCCATTGTTAGGTTAAAGTTTCAAACGAAAGAGCATGGCAACATTGCCTTAAATTGGTACGACGGAGGTATTATGCCCGATTTGCCCGATGAACTAAAAGACAATGAACGAATAGGAGACAGCGGAGGTGGCAGTATTTTTTATGGGTCCAAGGGTATTCTTATTTGTGATACGTACTCTAGAAATGCCCGATTATTACCCTCAGAAAAAATGAAAGATTTTACACCACCTCCAGAGAAGTACGCACGTATTAAAGGAGACATTGGAGGTCACCAACGGAATTGGGTGGAAGCATGTTTGGAAGGAACTTCTACCTCTTCCGATTTTAAGCGTTCTGGTCCACTTACTGAGGCAGTTTTAATGGGTAACCTGGCGATTAAGTCGTTCCAGTATAAAATACCTAATAAAAACGGCCGAGGCTTTGAATATCCAGGAAGACGAAAAATAAAATGGGATGGTGAAAAAATGGAAGTTACCAACTACAAAAAAGCAAACGATTGGGTAAAGGGACATTATCGTCCAGGTTGGGAGCTAGTTTAAAGAACCTATAAGTGTTAAAAGAGTTTTTGCTGTGGATTTTTTAATTTGTTATAAAGCTCCGTATTTAATCTTGGCATTTGAGCATCCCTAAAATACTTCTGTTTGGCTATTCTGGCAGAAGCATGTATTTGCATCGCGAGTGGTCCTTCCCCTTTCTGCCTTAATCCGAAACGGTTATCACTGATTGACCCTCCATGGCAGGAAGCTATCAAAGAAAGTACTTTCTCTTTTTTGTCTGGTAAGGTTTTAGTAAGCCACTCTTTAAATAATTCTCCAATTGAACCATTTAACCTAACAATGCTATAGCCAAATGAGATAGCTCCATGTTCTGATACTGTTTTAGCCATTCCCATAAGTTCATGACTATTTATCCCGGGAATAATAGGTGCCAACATGCAACTAACTGGAATATTCGCTTTTTTAAGTAACGATATAGTTTTCAATCGTTTAGATATACTGGCAGTTCTTGGCTCCAGAATTCGACGTGTCTTTTCTGATAAAGAAGTCACCGATATAACAACGGATACAAGGTTGTAATGAGCCAGTTCCTTTAGAATATCCAAGTCTCTAAGGATTAGACCATTTTTGGTTATAATCCCGACTGGGTGTTTGTATTTAAGAAAGACCTCTAAACAAGCGCGTGTTATTCGGTATTTTTTTTCAGAAGGTTGGTAACAGTCCGTATTTCCCGAAAGTATAATTGGAGTAGCTTTCCAGCGTTTCGAAAGCAGTTTATCCTCAAGTAAGGAAGCGGCATTTTTTTTTACCAATATTTTTTGTTCAAAATCAAGTCCTGCACTATATCCCCAATACTCATGCGTATTTCGTGCATAACAGTAAATACATCCATGTTCACATCCCTGATAGGGATTAAGTGAATAGTCCAAAGGAATATCTGGACTCGTTACTTTATTAACTATAGTCTTTGGAAAAACGGAAATATGTTGTGTTTGTTTGGGAATATATTCTTCTCCCTCTAGACGGCAATACTCTTTAAATGAGGTCTCGAGTTCATGAAGTTCTTTTTGAAACTTATTTGGACTGTTGTGTTGAGCACCACGCCCTTTGATATAGCTTTTATTATTCACTTAAATTTGGATTATATCCAAATTTATGGAATTTTTACAACATAGAGTCGTTAATTGAGCTGTACATTTACCAATTGCTTTTTACTCCCCCTTTTTGCGTAAAAAAGTAAACTCCCCTGATCTGTATTTCGAAGTGGTTTAGAAACCATTAAAGGAAGGCGTGCTTCTTTATCGTCAATTATTTTTTCATAACGCATTACACCCTCTTCGCTTAAATGTATTACAAATACATTTCTATTTCTACTTAAACCCTGTTTAAAAATTAACCGTTCATTATTTAGTAGCTGAGGATTTTCTGCGGCAGTACTGATAAAAAAGAACGTGTCGTTATTGTTGCATATTGAGCTGTACGAAGCATAGGCTCCATCTCCTTGTGTGACCTCGGATTTATTAATATTTCTTGCCCATACCAGGTCGCCTGAACTGTCTAACTTGACACTTACAATATCGTTGTAATGAAACCTTTCTACACGCAATCGGCCTCCACTAGAATTTGCCTGGAGACTTGTTGTCATAAAATATTCTTCCGCATTAAACAGAATTGAATTATCGTCTGTAAAACTGACATTCTTAAAGACCAAGTTCTTTACTTGTTCTGCATTTTCTTTGCCAAACTTATCCTTCATAAACTGATTTGAAAAAGGATTGTATTTGGCAATTTCAATATCCAAAGTGGTAGGACTCAACTTAAAAAAGGAAACACCGTTATAGCGATTGTCCTTTCGGTTTGCATAAAAACCAACACAATACAAGGCAGACCCTTTCAAAATTGGATTTAGTGCTTCTGAATATTTGCCTTCGCTGTCGAATATTTTAGTAGAATAGCCTTTTGAATCAGCTTTTATCAATTCATACTGAAACTTTCGTTCTTCTGCCTTAAATCGTTTCTTGGTAAAGTAAGCCTTAGCAACTATAAAGACTTCTGGCTTCTCAGGAGAAATTGCCAAGCCCTCAAATGCATAATTCTTATCTTCAATTGCCTCGGAGAAATCTCTCTCAAATACCTTTTTCAGAGAAGAATTAAATAAATAAATAAAGTGCTTTTTTGTCTTACCCCTTTTAAAATTAGCACTAATTACAAATCCTGATCCTCCTTCGTCAAACAGGGCTGTTGTAGTAAATCCTCTATTGAAATCTCTGTTGTAATAATTATGATCGTATGGGTTCTCCACCTCAATGGATGAAATGGAAAGAATTTTATCCACAGAAAACTGGAAATCCGTAATTGGACTTTTATAGACAAGATAGTCATAGCTGCCAGAGAGTTCATTGTATTCTAAGAACAGCATATATAAAAGACCATTTGCCACATAACCGTTTATGTATTCTGGCCCTTTGAGTTTTAGATTATATTCCTCTACTAGTTTTAAGTCGGCATCATAATGTTCTATAAAATATCCCTTTGGCTTTAAAATCATCCCGGTATAATAAGATCTTACCAGAATACTGCCACCATAACCGTCGTCAGAGATAGACACTAAATTTGAATACTTATATCTATCAGGATATTTCTCCCCTATACTGTAATCTACAGGCAAATCTTGACCGTAGGACATAGCAAATGCTAGAAAGAAGAGCAGATAAAATTTAAACTTCATAGGAAAACGAGAATTAAGGTTACCTAAATCCCCGGAAAATTTGCTTTTCGCTTTGACAAGAAGGCTTGAGTTCCCTCTTTGAAGTCCTCAGTGCCGAAACAATCTCCAAAAGCATTTATTTCCGTTTTATAACCATTCATATCATGATTAAAACCCGCATTCACCGCTTTTATTGCATACGAAATTGCAACTGTAGAGTTTTTTGAAATTGATTGAGCTATTTTTTTTCCGTATTCTAATAGATCATCCTGTTCTACGACACTGTTAACCAATCCAATTTCATAGGCCCTTTCTGCATTGATCATGCCCGCTGTCATGATCATTTCAAGTGCCCTACCTTTACCTACTAATTGAGGAAGTCTTTGTGTACCGCCATATCCGGGAATGACCCCTAGGGAAACTTCTGGAAGACCCATTTTTGCATTTTTGCTTGCAATCCTGAAGTGACACGCCATTGCCAACTCCAGACCACCACCCAAGGCAAAACCATTTACAAGAGCTATTACAGGTGTTCCAAGGTTTTCAACTAAATCGAACAAAGACTCTTGTCCTTTTGCCGCTAATTCCTTACCCTCTTTCACCGAAAAATTTGAAAATTCAGAGATGTCGGCACCGGCAACAAATGCCTTATCCCCTTCTCCTTTAATTAGAATCGAAGCAACTTCTTTATCCTTATTTAATTCCGTTAAGGCATTACTCAATTCACTAATGGTTTGTTTGTTTAGTGCATTTAATTTAGTTGGCCTATTAATAATAACTAGGGCAATTCTTTCTTCAATGCTGACGACTATATTTGAATACTTCATATAAGACTTAATTATGTAGTGTACTTTTCTTAGGGAAAGTTATAGTGAAAACGGTTCCTTTACCTGGTTGAGAAGTAAAATCAATACTCCCACCATAGGTCTCAACAATATTTTTTACCATACCCAGGCCTAAGCCCATACCACTGGATTTAGTTGTAAACTTAGGCTCAAATATCTTCTCTTTCATACTTTCTTGTATCCCCAAACCATTATCTGCCACAGATATTTGCACCTTATCATCTACGGAAGACACAGAAACCAGTATTCGAGGGTCTTTGACTTCAGGTACGGCTTGAATGGCATTTTTTACGAGGTTGGTAATTACACGGATTAATTGCGTTCTATCTAATTCTGCCATTACCTCTTCTTCATTTGCCTTAAAATGAATATACTTCTCGTTAAAAATATCTACGGCCAATTTCACAATATTGATAACATTAATATCTTCATTTTGTTGGGCAGGCATTTCTGCAAAATTCGAAAATGCCGAAGCTATGCTACTCATGGTATCAATTTGCTGGATTAAGGTGTTAGAAAACTCCTTGACCTTACTAATTATGTCCGGGTCTTCTGGATTAAATTTTCGTTCAAAACTTTGAACACTTAAACGCATTGGTGTCAACGGGTTTTTAATCTCATGAGCCACCTGCTTCGCCATTTCTCTCCAGGCTTGTTCCCTTTCACTTCGGGCGAGTTTTATAGCACTAAGTTCTAGTTCATCAATCATTGCGTTATAAGAACTGATTAAGCTTCCTATCTCGTTTCCCGGATTTTCTATAAAAATTTTCTCATTCGTCCTGTTTATGTCAGTCGTAGAAAGTTTATTGGAAATAGTTTGTAAAGACCGTGTAATATATTTGGAAATAAAGTAGGCAAAAACAATCGCGGATAAGAGCATCACCAGATATACCGCTCCCAGCCGCATTAAAAATTCCTTTAACTCCATGTCATTAAAGGAATTGTCCTCATAATAAGGAATGTTTAATATCCCAATGGGTTTAAACTTTTCATCGGTAATATAGGTGAAAGAAGCTTGGTATTTATCTCCGGCTTCCGTATCATCAAAAACATATCTTTTGTTAGACGACTGGGAGACATGATCTAAAATTTCTTTCTTTAATTTTAGGTTGATGGAATCGTTTCGAAAACGTGGTTTAGAACTTTTAATAAGGTTCCCGTCCAGGTCATAAATATTAAAGTTTACATTCTGAACATCGGCAATTCTATAGATATCATCTCTAAAAATTAGTGCCAGATTCTCCGTATTAATTGGGTACGTGGTCCTTTGGAGGGTATAGGCAATACTTTGCTTTATTTGAGACTCTTTTCGCTCAAGTCGGATTTGATGGTAGTCATTTGATTGTTCCCTGTATTGGTAGATGGTAACTCCTGCTATCAATATGGAAGCAATCAATACCAAGAGAATCATAGCAACAAATATCCTGGATCTAAGGGAGAGTTTTTTAAACAAAAGTTTCCAATTTAGAACTAAAGATAACAATTATCAGGCCAAAGGAACACCGTATTTGTTACTACATACTAATTAGGCACTGGGATCTTTTTCGCGTATTTTCTTGTACAATCGAATCCCAAGCATCAATAAGACCATAAGAATTAATAATCCCAGAATTCCAAAAAGCCAATTTAGGGTTCCCTTTAAAATAACCAGGAAGGTAATTGCAAACAATGCAATCGTGGCGCCTTCATTCCAAATCCTCATAAACCTGGATGTATACCGTATCTGATCCCTTTGCAATTCCCGAAACATCTTATGTGTTCTTAAATGGTAAAGTATTAAGAGTAATACAAATCCCAATTTAATATGCATCCAAGGTTGTTGAAGCCAAGCCGGCATTAAATACAGCAACCAAAAAGCAAAGACTATTGTTAGACAAGCTGAAGGCCAGGTTATGATATACCACAACCGCTTTTCCATAAGTTTAAATTGTTCCTGCAGAATCTCTTTGTCTGGGGATTTTCTTTTTGAGGCCTCAATGTGATAAATAAAAAGACGGGGAATATAAAAAAGTCCCGCGAACCATGTTATCACAAAAATGAGATGTAGTGCCTTGATGTAATTGTAGTACTCTTCCAATATTTTAGTATCTAATGGCTCCAATACCTAAATCCCAGAGATCCCGATTATACTCAGGCAGGGCTTGCTCAAGAAGGTAAGAACCTTCTTTTTTCAAGACTTCCCATTGCTGATCTAATTCTTTTCTCCTTTGTCTATTAGGCGTATTTACTCGAGGAATCGCGCTATTAGTTTGATTAATTAAAAAAAGGTACTCTGCGGTAAACTTATTTGGAAAGTTTTCTACATCGTCGTACGCCTTCGACTTTCTTTGGATCATTTTATTATCCCAACTCTTAATCCTAGTACTAAGTTCCTTCCCTTTTTCCTTTAAATCACTATTCTTTAAGTTCTTTAGTATTTCATTTAAAATCCTATCTGTGCTGTAAAGCCTATTAACCATTTGATGCATCTCCGTAACCTTCTTTTCCATTTCCGTGACAAAGGTATCCTGTTCTTTATATTGTGCAGCAGACACCTCATATCCGGGAGTTTCCACAATCCTTCCCTCTGTACTCACCTCAGCTTTACCGGTATACAGTCGATATGTATAGGTGCCAGGTGGAACTTTGTGTCCTCTAAAATCGGCCTCAATATAAGTGTCCGGGATTCCCGGTATTATAGGATGTCTCATATCCCATACAAACCTATTGAGCCCAGATTTTGTGGATAGAACTGGTGCAGGTGGTGGTCCTCCTCCATTATTTGGTGTATATTGAGGATCTTCGATACTACTGAATCTTCTAACCACCTTTCCATCTTCGCTTTTAATCTCTAAGGAAACTTCTGTAGAATCCATATTTTTTGGTAAATGATAGTAAAGAACCACTCCATTTGCAGGATTGACACCTTCAAAACTATCGGTGCCATCTAAGCTTTCATCATTTTTGCTCAAGGGACTCCACCATGAGCCATTAAGAGTTTTGTCTGGGACAAGCATTTTTAATGTAGAATTTGCATTAGCTTGATAATTTCGCAACGGATGCAAATCGTCTAAGACCCAAAAAGACCTTCCCGAGGTAGCAACAATTAAATTATCCTGATGTAGCTTTAAGTCGGTAATTGGCGTAACTGGTAAATTAAGCTGAAGAGGTTCCCATTTTAAGCCTTCATTCCAGGACACATAAAGACCTTTCTCTGTTCCTGCATAGAGAAGACCTTTCTGCTTTGGATCTTCTCTGACAACTCTGGTAAACGACCCGTATGGAATTCCGTCCGATATCTTTTGCCAACTTTTTCCATAGTTTGTTGTCTTGTATATAGCTGGTGTATAATCATTAAACTTATATCTTGTAGTCGCGATATAGGCAGTAGCCGGGTCGTGTGGGGAGACTTCTATGGCGTTAATTAAACATTCCTTTAAACCCTTTGGCGTTATATTATCCCAGGACTCTCCTCCATTTCTGGTAATATGTACCAAACCATCATCACTACCACTATACAATATTCCTTTTTCATGAATGGATTCAATTAAATAGCTAATAGTACCGTAGTTCTCGGCTCCCACCGCTTCATTGGTGTATGGACCACCTCCCAAGCCTTGCTTCTCATCATTATTTCTTGTCAGATCTGGCGAAATCTCTTCCCAATTCAATCCGTTATCCCTAGTCCTTAAAACAACTTGAGCACAGTGATAGAATGTACCCGGTTCATGTTTGGACCAAATTATTGGAGCATTCCAATTATAAAGGTATTTCATATCTCTGGCAACTCTGCCAAGATACTGTATTGGTGCTGCCATAACCTTTGTTTCGGCCTTAGTTTCCATATCCAAAATCTCAATAGTCCCTAAATAGCTCCCCCCCATAACGTATTTCGGGTTATCAGGGTCAAATGCCAAAAAAGCACTTTCTCCACCTGCAGAGTAGGTCCAATCTTGCTCTGAAATACTACCGCTACCTAGAGATAAACTAGCTATTCTAACAGAGGTGTTGTCTTGTTGACCTCCATAAATATTATAGGGAAAAAGGTTGTCCACGTTAATTCTATAAAACTGGGCGGTTGGCATATTGTCTTGTCTAGACCAATTTATGCCAAAATCAAAACTCACAGCAGCACCACCATCATCTGCAATAATCATATTATCAGAATTATCTGGATTTATCCAAAGGTCATGGTAGTCTCCGTGCGTTCCGGTAATCTCTGTCCAGGTTTTTCCTCCATCAATAGATCTATACGCCGATGCACTAAGAACATAAACCACATTTTCATTATTAGGATCCAAAAAGACTTCGGTGTAATACCAAGCCCTCTGTATTAGTCTATTATCCCCACTAACCATTGTCCAAGATTCTCCTCCATTGTCAGAAACAAAGAGTCCACCTTGATCCTTATTGGAATCACTTTCAATAAGGGCGTAGACCTTATCCGAATTTGCAGGAGATACTGCTATTGCCATCTTTCCTTTCTCTTTGGGGAGACCATCGTGTATTTGTACCCATTTTTTGCCTCCGTCTGTAGATTTATACAAGCCACTCCCTTCTCCACCACTAACAACCATATTTGGTTTTCTTTGATGTTCCCACATTGCTGCATATAGTGTTTGAGGAGAATTAGGGTCCATAGATAGCTCTGAACATCCTGTCAGTGTATTGACAAATAATACTTTCTCCCAAGTTTCTCCGCCATCTAAAGTTTTATATATACCGCGTTCTTCATTAGGGGCGTATAAGGCTCCTTGTGCGGCAACATATACAATATCAGGATTGCTTGGGTCGACAATTATTCTAGCGATATGCTGGGTCTGCTCTAATCCTATCTTTTGCCATGTTTTTCCTGCATCTAACGACTTGTACATCCCATCGCCATAAGACGTCATTACACCCCTGGGTGCATGTTCTCCCATTCCACAATAAACTACATTGGGGCTCGATGGGGCAACGGCTACAGCCCCTACAGAGCCTGTCTCAAAAAACCCGTCCGATATGTTAGACCATTTCTGTCCGGCGTCCGTAGTTTTCCATAAACCACCTCCTGTAGTACCCATATAGTAAGTTAAAGGGTCCGAGGGAACACCTACAGCACATACCGATCTTCCTCCCCTAAATGGTCCGATGTTTCTAAACTTTAAGGGTTCAAAATATTCTTCTGCTTGTTGTGCAAAACCGTGGTTGAATAGACAAAAAAATAATCCTAGTATCGCTAATTTCTTCATAATTAATATGGCTTAATGCTATGGTGTTATTCTTGAATGGAAAGATAGTTTAATTGTAACCTATTAAAATCCTCATTAAATTCATTGACCTCTTTATCTAACATGGCATCAAAATTATTTAACTCCTTGTTTATTTTGGATGTTAATTCATTTTTTACCTGAATGTCCTGCTGTGTAGGAGGAAAGTCGTCTAAGGAAACAAGACTATTCAAGTGAGCCAATTTATTAGTCAAACGAATAGGGAAATTTAGTGGGTCTTGTGGGCTTCTATTCTTTGTTTGATATAATGCCTCTTCTATTTTTTTAAACCCTTTTGCAATCTCTTCCGCTTTGGCAACAAGCTCTTTCGTACTAGAATTACCCTTGTATTGTTTTGTAAAAGCTTCCAATTGAGAATTAATCTTTCTAATTCTTTTAATGGATTGATGGGCCTTGTTTACAGTTGCATTGATTTCCGTGATAAAGTCGTACTGTTTTTGCATATCCGCAACAGTTGCTTCTGCCCTAGGGTCGGGTAAAATGGTAAATTCTTTTTCTTTCTCTAAATCATTTAGTTTTAATCTGACTAAATAGTTACCTGGAACTGCTTTCGGTCCATTGAGATTTGCCCACCATAGAATCATTCCATCTAACTTCTCCGCGCCTTCGCCTCGAGTATCCCAAATATGTGTATTACCTCCTTCTTTAACCTTTAGTAAGCTTTCTTTCTTTTCCGAAAACGTGCTAAAACTACCCAGCGTATCACCACGCTGACTAAGATAGGTTAAGCTCAAGCTGTCTTTTTCAGTCCATTTTGGTAAATAAAAATGTGTTACCACACCATTGGGGTGGTTCTCTCCTTCCAAAAGGGATTCCGTTTTTGCAACGGTCCCTTTGGTTCTATACGCATCTTTGGGTTTAAACAATACCGCAGTACGAGAATCTATATCCTCTAATTGATGTAAGACTGTCAAATCATCTAACATCCATAAACTTCTTCCCTGTGTCGCAACTATTAGGCTATTTTCTTTTATAGTCAGATCCGTTATTGGTACAATGGGTAAATTTAACTGAAAGGACTCCCAACTCGCACCGTCATTAAAACTAATATACATTCCTGTTTCTGTCCCTGCGTATAACAAGCCTTTAAATTTCGGATCTTCTCTAACTACTCTTGTAAAATGTTCATTCTCTATACCCGTTGTGATTTTCTTCCAACTTTTTCCATAGTCGGTTGTTTTGTATAGATACGGAGCAAAATCACCCACTTTATATCGTGTAGCCGCTACATAACAAATGCCAGGGTCAAATGCCGATGGTTCAATACTGTTTATCATACTCCATTCAGGTAATATAGATGGTGTTACATTTTCCCAGGATTGTCCCCCATTCTGAGAAATATGAATAAGTCCGTCATCGCTTCCTACCCAGAGCAGGCCTTCTTTTAGAGGGCTTTCGTTGGCTGCAAAAATGGTACAATAATACTCAACTCCTGTGTTATCCTGAGTTATCGGTCCTCCACTAGACACTAGTTTCGATGGATCATTTTTAGTAAGGTCTCCACTCAGTAGTTCCCAGCTCTCCCCTTCATTCTCTGTCATGTGAACATGATTTGAAAAGGTGTAAATCCGTTTGGGATTATGTCTACTAAAGATGATTGGAAAATTCCATTGAAATCTATATTTCATTCCTTCGGCACCATAGCCCATAGGGTTATCGGGCCAAACATTAATTCCCCGTGTAGTATTTGTTTTGTGATTCACCCTTGTCAAAAACCCACCATAGCTTCCTCCATAGACCACATCATTATCTAACGGATCTACTGCAATGTGGGCAGATTCTCCTCCTGCTGTTTCCTCCCAGTCATCTTCGCCAATTCCTGAGTCATCACTTCTATGCCGTATTCTTATAGTAGAGTTATCTTGCTGTGCAACATAAATTCGATAAGGAAAATCATTATCTGTTGTGACTCTATAAAACTGGGCCGTTGGTTGGTTGTAGTACGTGCTCCAGGTCTCTCCTCCATCATAAGAAACCTGAGCTCCGCCATCGTCGCCAATTATCATACGTTTCGCATTTTCAGGTGCAATCCATAAATCATGATGATCTCCGTGAGGGGCATTAAATGTATTGAAGGTCTTACCTCCATCCGTAGATTTATGGTAGCGAACATTTAGAACGTATACGGTATTTACATCTTCCGTATCGGCATACAACCTGGTATAGTACCAAGCACGTTGCCTTAATTTTCGTTCGCTATTAACCTTTTCCCACTTGTTTCCTCCATCATCGCTTCGGTAGAGACCCCCTTCCTCCTTGTTTTCAACAATAGCCCAAACTCTATTCGAATTCAAAGGAGATACCGTAACACCGATAATTCCTAAAGTGTCTTTTGGGAAGCCTTCGTTTTTAGATATTTCTGTCCAAGTTTCCCCACTATCCGAACTTTTCCACAATGCCGAACCCTTCCCTCCACTGCTTAGACTGTAAGGTGTCCTTTGTGCCTTCCAGGTAGAGGCATATAGTATCCTTGGATTATTTGGATCCATGACTAAATCTACTGCTCCTGCTTCAGAATTAGCAAACAGAATTTTCTTCCAGGAAAGTCCGCCATCGACACTTTTATAAACTCCTCTGTCTTCCGATGGCTTGTAAATGTTTCCAAGTACTGCAGCATATACTATGTCTGCGTTCTTAGGGTGAATTCGAATTCGAGGAATATGTCTGCTTTTAGGTAAACCTGCAAATTTCCATGTTTTACCCGCATCTTCCGTTTTCCACATACCATAACCAGAGGAGACATTCCCTCTTAGGGTTTTTTCACCCCCACCAACATAAATTACATTTGGGTCACTTTTCGAAACTTCTACGGCTCCTATACTACCTCCAAAAAACCCATCTGAGATATTCTCCCAACTTCTACCACCATTAATAGTTTTCCAAACACCACCGCCAGTTGCTCCAAAATAAAACAAGTTGGGTTCTCCCGGTACTCCCGTAACAGCTGCAGATCTACCTCCTCTAAAGGGTCCAACCAAACGATACTCCAAGCTAGAGTAAACATCCGCTAAATCTTCCCGATTACCTTGTTTCTTGGAATTATTCCTTTGGGCATTTATCGTAAAACTATTAAGTAGAATACTACACCCAAAAAGGATAATAAGACCATATTTTTTCATTCTGCTACAATTTTGAATTAGTCGGCCTAAAAGTAGCGAAAAGAAGTTAAAAAGCTTTAGATTTAGTGCACATATAATCCCGATAAATCGCCCTTATCGATACTATTTTTAGGAACTTGTGACCCTCTCTGGTGCTACCTTAATCTCTTTTATGGACCAATTGTTAGGAACTAAAAGTAACTAATGATATTCCGTGTAGTTGAAACCGTATATCTTTAGGCAAAATTAAAACATAAAGACTCCTATGATACTCGAAAAAAGAATACCCATTAAATATTGGATTCAGGAAATAAAATGGGACTTCTTAACTGTGCTTCTATTAGCTATTGCTTTGTATTTTTTTAAAATCTACGTTTTAAATATTGACATCCCGATAGCTGTGGGTACTTTTTTAGGTACTGCAATTGCACTGCTTCTCTCCTTTAAACTTGCTCAATCCTATGATAGGTGGTGGGAAGCAAGAAAAATATGGGGCTCCATTGTAAACGATTCCAGAAGCCTTGTAATACAACTAATATCCTTTGTCGAAGATCGCAAAAATCCCATTATTACTTCGATGTCCTTTCGACAAATCGCTTGGTGCTTTGCACTAGGTCAATACTTGCGCAAGCAGGAAATTAAATCCTATATCCATGATTTCATATCTGCAGAAGAGTTAAATTCCATTATAGGGAAACAGCATATCCCGCTGGCTCTCCTTGATTTGCAAAGTGAAAACTTAGGCACACTCTTAAGAAACAACCAGCTCAATGCCTTCCAACAAGTTCAAATTGACAATACTTTAGTACGACTCATGGCTTCTATGGGAAAGGCAGAAAGAATCAAAAATACTGTCTTTCCCAGGACTTATAGAAATGTACTCCATTTTTTTACCTATATATTCCTAGCCTTATTGTCCTTGTCTCTAGAGGATATTTATGGCTTTCTGGAAATGCCAATTTTGGTATTAATTTCGATACCCTTTTTTATGCTTGAAAAGATTGCGTTTGCCATACAAGATCCATTTGAGAACTATGCAACAGATACTCCTATGACTAGTATAGCCCGTGCCATTGAAATTAATATTAAGGAAATTCTTGATGAAGAAGATCTTCCAAAACCAGTAAAGCCCGCTAGTTTCTATATAATGTAGAATTTTGAATCTTTAACTTAAGCTTGTCTTAATTCAATTCTTTCCTTACTGCTAATCTAAGGTATAGTACGGTTACAATCGTTGCTAAAACATCGGCAATTGGAAAGGATATCCAAACCCCTGTTTCGCCAAAAAAATAGGGCAATACTAATATCAAAGGAATAAAGAAAAAACCTTGTCTGGAAAGAGTTAGCAGTAAGGCAGGAATGGCTTTGCCAATAGCCTGAAAATACGCTGCTCCGATTAGTTGAAATGCAATTATTGGGGTTGCTGCAAAAACCCACCTCATGGCTACGGGAGCTCGTTCCAATATGAAGGCATTGGTCTCCAAATCCATAGAAGACATTTTTTCAGCATTCCCTAGAAATAAGGTAGTTATTTGATAAGGAAATGCCATCAATAACACAAAAACGATAGTCGCAACAATCGCCGCGTATGTAATTGCAATTTTAATGGAATGCTTTACTCTTTGAAACTTCTTTGCTCCATAATTAAATCCGGCGATAGGCAAAAATCCTTGAGTAACACCAAATACAGGAAAAAATGCAAACATTAACATTCTTCCAATAATGGCATAAACAGCAACCATGGGCTCCCCTCCCAATGAAAATAGAATATTATTCATTAACAGATAGGTAATGCTTGTTACAGCTTGTCTTGAAAGCGTTACTACCCCTAAGGAACTTATCTCTTTGAGAATATTCTGATTTAAACGAAAGTGGTGAAGACTGAGTTTTAATTCAGAGTTTTTTGATAAGAAAAAGTAAAGGATATACAAAAAACACATTAAGTATCCGGCGGTTGTTGCCCAGGCGGCACCAGACATTCCCCAATCAAATACATATATAAAAAGATAGTCCAAAAAAAGATTACCCACAGAAGGAATTATCATGGCTATCATAGCAAATTTAGGTTTGCCTTCTGCCCGGATTACCGTATTCCCCATCATACATAGAGCCAAAAAAGGCACACCGTAAAGCACAATGATATAATAGATTTTGGCAGGATCGAATATGGCTCCTTTACCTCCAAAAGTTGGTATGAGACTATCGGCATAATACAGGCCCATAAGCACCATGGATACCGTCACCAAAAGAGTGAGTGTAATTTGATTTCCAAAAGTTTTGAGAGCCTTTTCTTTATTGTTTGCACCTAAAGCCCTGGATATAATGCTACTTCCTCCAATTCCAATTGCCATTCCTAAGGCAGCAATAAAAAAAGAAACAGGTAGAACAACATTTATAGCAGCTATGGCAATAGAACCGATCCAATTCCCAACAAAAATGGTATCTACCAGAATATTCAGAGACATTACCAGGATGCCTATAGAAGCAGGAACTGCTTGAGCTATGAGCAATCTTCCAATTGGTTCGTTCCCTAGTTGTTCTGCAGATACCTTTGCCATTATATGCGCTGTGTCACCTTATTTTACCCTGTGTTATTGGGCATCTTTTGCTTATTCCATAACAATTGAATTAGACTACCGAAGTCTAATTCATAACTGGAAGTTTATCTAGACTATACCAATCTTCAATCCAATTGGTTACAAGGTTAACCCAAGGATCGCTGTCATTGAGACAAGGAATATGTATATACTCTTCTCCGCCGGCTTCAAGAAACTGTTCTTTACCTTCCATGGCTATTTCTTCTAGCGTCTCAAGGCAATCACTTACAAAGGCAGGGGTAACCACAGCCAGTTTTTTGACTCCAGATTGGGCAAGTCTTTCAAATTCAAAGTCCGTATATGGTTTGAGCCAAGGATCCCCAGCCAGTCTGGACTGAAAAGAAGTAGTTACTTTTTCTTCCGGAATACCTAAAAATTCTATCACTCTTGAAGTTTGGTCATAGCATTGGTGTCTGTAACAAGTAGTATGTGCTACAGAATTTATGCTACAACAAGTTCCATTGATTTTACAATGAAATTTTGTGGGGTCCGATTTGCGAATATGTCTTTCTGGAATTCCGTGGTAGGAAAACAACAAATGATCAAATTCGAAATCCTCTAAGGCTTCTTTTAACTGTTGTGAAAATACTTGGATATAATCTGTATTTTTTGAAAATGCCGGAAGTGTGGTAAATTTCATTTCTGGAAAATGGGCTGCTTGAACTTCCATAGCCTTTACGACAACCGTTTCATAAGAAGACATCGCATAGTGCGGATACAATGGAACCAATAGAACTTCGTCAACGCCCTGCTGATGTAATTCCTCTAAGGCCGATTTTATGGTCATAGATCCATAGCGCATACCCAAAGCAATAGGCATCGTTGCCTTTTCTTTGATCTTATTCGTAAAACGTTCGGACAATACAATTAGAGGCGAGCCCTCATCCCACCATATCTTGGAATATGCTTCAGCTGATTTTTTTGGCCTCGTTTGTAATATAATTCCCCTAACCAAAATATTTCGCAACCATTTTGGAACATCAATTACTCTTTCGTCCATTAAAAACTCATCGAGATAAGGCTTAACATCCTTGGCAGTAGGACTATCCGGAGAACCTAGATTTACAAATAAAACACCTTTCATATAAACCGTATTGGAAAATTAAAAAACAAAAGTACTATATGTAAAACTAGCAAAGCACATTTCAGCTTATACTTTTCTAATAACACCATAGACTGCCTTTATTAAAAATCTTCGCTTTGGATTTATAGTTTGTGAGTAACTATCTCAACAACAACACAAACTGAATTAATTGGCAATTGACTATTTTTGAAAAACTTATGCAAAAGATGAAACTATTACTACTCAGTATAGTCTTCCTACAAGTCTCTGCTATCGCAGGACAAGACGTTGTTTGTACTAAACAAGATAGGGAAGCCTTTGAACAAAAGATAACTAAATTACAATCCAGGGAAACTGACTCATTTCAACAGTCGATTATCTCGGTTGGCCTAAGTTTTTTGCAAACACCTTATGTCGCAAAAACCCTAGAAATTGGTCCAAAAGAATCATTAGTAGTCAATTTATCAGGATTAGATTGCACCACTTTTGTTGAGAATGTTCTGGCATTTAGTTATTTACTGCATTCAGGAAATACAGATTTTAATGCTTTTACAAATCAGCTCGAAAAAATTAGATATCGCGACGGAGTCTTGAATGGATATGCTTCCAGATTACATTATTTTTCAGATTGGATTGCCAACAATGAAAAAAAGGGCTACATGGAAGATATTACCAGAGATATTGGCGGAGAAAAATCACTCAAGACCATTAATTTTATGAGTTCTCACAGGGAGTTATATCCTTTTCTTAAGGATGATCTAAATTATAATGCTATTAAAAACTCTGAAAAACTTCTCAGTGAACAAACTCTTTGGACTCTAAAGGTTGAAGATATCATTGCAAATGAAAACAAAATACATAATGGCGATATAATTGCCCTGACTACCTCTATTGATGGTTTAGATATTACCCATACAGGATTGGCGATTTTTTTAGAAGACGAACGCCTTCATTTATTACATGCATCTTCTTCTGGTGAAGTGAAAATATCGGAAGAACCTCTTTCAGAATACTTGCAATCGGTTAAATACAACACTGGTATTCGGGTTGCCAGACCAATTCTTGTCAACCGGGATTGAGTGGCTATCTTCCCAAGCAGTAATTAATTCCTCCAAGTAAGTGCTGTTGAAATGCTGGCTCGTCGAAGGATTCTTCGGTATGCCCACCACCAGTATAAAATGCTTTTCCTCCATCAAACTCATGATACCAAGCTATTGGGTGAAAATCATCATTGGTTCCTCCTTCATAGGAGGTTTCGTCTAGTAATATCAATACCTTCAGATTCGGATTGATATTTTTGTAATTATACCATTCGTCAGATCTAGTCCATTCATCTTCTAAATGTTCTGTGGATGGATGCATTTTATCTACAACATCCATTTTTGCCTGCCGTACATTTGGGTTATTTGGATGGCTTTCAAAATATGCTCCAACCAGCTTACCATACCACGGCCATTCGTACTCCGTATCAGCAGCAGCGTGTATCCCCATAAAACTACCCCCCTGCTCTATATAACTTTTCAGTGCTTCTTGCCCTGGAGTGCCTAAAACATCTAAGGTCGTACTCAAAAAAACAACTAATTGATATTTTTTTAAATTTTTTAGATTGAATTGAAGAGAATCTTCTGTTTGGGTTATCTCAAAATTGTTTTTTTTACCAAGTGCTCTCAATGTTTCAACCCCTTTCTCAATTGATTTATGCCTGTAACCCATGGTTTTGGTATAAACCAATATTTGTGCAGGTTTCAGTTCAGGATTGTGATTGCTACCACATCCAATTATCATTGGATTAGCATAAAGAGCATTTCCAATAAATAGAGCAAACAATAAAGTGATATAAATTCTCATAATCTTGGTTTTGAATAACTTAAATGTACAGAATTTTCTCATTTATAAGCCAAGAGAGGTTAAATACTTCTTGGGAGTGGTACCGTACTTTTTCTTAAATGATGCAATAAAATGACTTGGAGTACTATAACCTATTTGATGACCTACCTCACTCACATTGTACCGTCCTGATTCTAACATCTTCCTAGCAAAATCCATCTTGTAATCAAATAAGAAGCTAAAAACAGGTTCTCCATAAACCTGTTTAAACCCTTCCTTTAATTTTTTTAGTGAAAGTCCTATTTCCTCTGATAATTCTTTTAAAGTAGGAGGTTCTACCATTCTAGCTATCATAATCTCCTTCGCCATCTTTATTCTTTTTATATTTTCTTCATCCACCAGAAAAGGACATTGTTCTATATCGGCGTCCTCGCTTTTATTAAAATACAATGCAATAAGCTCATAAATCTTAGCCTTCACAAACAAAGTCTTAATAGAAGAATTGAGATTATAATTAATAATTTGACTTAAAACGATGGCAATTGCAGGCGTCACGACCTCCTGAGCATAATACTTTTTATCTCTCCCGTCTCCCGCCAAAAATGGTATAAAACTAGCTTCACTACTAAATAAAGAATGAAATCTCTTCAATGTCATTACCACAGACAATATCCATGAATTAGGACTTAGTTCTAAATTCAACGGCAGGTCTATCTTCGGATTGTACAATAACAGAGAGGTTTCTTCGGCAATTTCTAAGGCATAATTGCCTTCATTAAATATAAATTTTCCCTGTCCCTTCAGGCAAAAGTGAAACTGTATAAAGGTACGGTCTATATGTTCCCTAACCTTTTGAATTTCAGCGAATTCATTCTGTAATTTCAGGATATAAAAATTTTCTTCAATAAAAATTTTTTCCATGGAACCTTCAGCGATATTTTCCGTTCTGTTTTCTTCCTTTTTCATAGATGTTCTATTTAGAATCTTTCTAAATTAATATTGAGGTCATTCTCTTTAACACCAATAAATATAGTAGTTTTCTTCGTTTTTAGTTGATTTTTGACTCAAAATCACTTAAACCGACATATATTGTACTTCTAGCGTTATTTTTATACGTAAGATGCTCTTATTTTTGATGCCATAATTGATTTTATGAAGAGGTATAATATCTCCAAACACAATTCCTTCTATTCCGTAGGCCTAAGTTATAAAATGGCTGACGCAACACTAAGAGGAAAATTTAGTCTCGATCAAAATGGTATTAACACCATTTTGACTGAAGCCGAACTTTTAGGTATAGATGGTTTATTGGTGATATCTACTTGTAACAGGACAGAACTTCATGGATTTGCACAACATCCTTTTCAATTAATAAAATTATTGTGCGACAATTCTAATGGAACGATCGAAGAATTTCAAAATGTGGCCTATGTCCATAAGAATCAAGAAGCAATTGATCATTTATTTAACGTAGGTACTGGTTTAGACAGCCAAATCTTGGGTGATTTTGAAATAATTAGTCAGCTTAAAAGAAGCTTCAGCCTTTCCAAAAAACATGGTCTCTCAAATCATTTCATAGAAAGATTGGTAAACTCTATCATACATGCGAGTAAGCGAATCAAAAATGAAACACAGATTTCTACAGGTGCTACTTCCGTAGCTTTTGCATCGGTGCAGTATATCTTAAAAAATGTCGCTGATATTTCCGATAAAAACATTCTGCTTTTTGGCACCGGTAAAATTGGAAGAAATACCTGTGAAAACCTTGTCAAGCATACCAACCATGAGCATATTACCTTAATAAACAGGACAAAAGATAAAGCAGAAAAGATAGCTGGAAAATTTAGCTTAAACGTCAAAGATTTTGGAGATCTTCCAACGGAAATAAGGAAGTCGGACGTATTGGTAGTTGCCACAGGTGCTCCTCACCCAACTATTACGAAAGAATTGATTTACAATCGTAAACCATTGCTAATACTGGACCTATCCATCCCCAAAAATGTAGATGATTCTGTCAAGGATATAGAAGGGGTTACCTTAATACATTTAGATCATTTATCCCAGATTACGGACGAAACTCTGGAAAGAAGAAAACTCTTTATCCCAGACGCCAAAGTAATTATTGAGCAAATCAAATCTGAGTTTAATCAGTGGTTAGAAACCAGAAAATTTGCCCCTGTTATTAAAGCTCTTAAAAGTAAACTCAAGGTATATAAAGAAGAAGAGTTGGATTTCCAGTCTAAAAAATTATCTAATTTTAATACGGAACATGCCGACATAATTTCGGAACGTATCATTCACAAAATTACTACCCAATTTGCAAATCATTTTAAAAACCCTCAAAATGATGCCGAAGATAGCTTGGAGCTTATCCAGAAGGTTTTTCAAATTGAATTAGCCGAAGAATGAACCAAGTCATCCGAATTGGCACTCGGGAAAGTGCTCTGGCCTTATGGCAAGCCCAAAACGTTCAAAACCAATTACAAAAGAAAGGGTATAACGCACAGCTAATTCCTGTTAAATCGGACGGAGATTTAGAATTGGATCTTCCATTGTACGACATGGGAATTACTGGGATTTTCACCAAAGCTTTAGATGTTGCTCTACTTCAGAACAAAATAGATGTAGCAGTACACTCCTTGAAAGATGTTCCTACGGCTCTGCCAAAAGGTATACAACAAGCCGCAGTATTAAAGAGAGCCAATCCTAAAGACATAATTGTACACAACGGACTTGAATTCTTACAACAAGAAGGGGTTGTGGCTACCGGGAGTCTCAGAAGACAGGCTCAGTGGTTAAAACGATATCCAGATCATAAGATTGTTAATTTAAGAGGGAATGTTAATACCAGGCTCCAAAAGTTTGCCGATAGCAACTGGGATGCTGCTATTTTTGCTGCCGCTGGTTTGGAACGAATAAATGTATTACCCGAGAATCATAGTGTTCTCGACTGGATGGTTCCTGCCCCTGCACAAGGTATCGTTATGGTTGCATCAAAAATACAAGATAAAGAACTGAATACGGTGTTAGACTCTCTTAATGATCCGAAAACCGAGTTATGTGCCAAAGTCGAGCGAGATTTTCTAAAGGAACTGGAGGGAGGTTGCACCGCTCCAATAGGGAGTTATGCTTTTATATCTGGCGAAGAATTAATATTCGAGGGAATATTACTTACAACAGATGGTCAGAAATCCAAAAGTGTCAGCAAGAGAGTTTCTTTGTCTAGAACAGAAAATATAGGTAGCGTTTGGGCAAAGGAAGTTTTGGCTGATGGAGGCAAGGAAATAATGGAGGCAATAAAGCGACAATTAAACCATGATTAAGGTTCTTTCAACAAAAAAGCTCCCTGAAATATATCAAAATGAAATTAGGGAGACAGGGGCATCTTATGAAGAGTACAGCGCTATTGAAATTGAGCATCTAAATTTTGACTGGCCAATATCACATAACAAACTAATTTTTACCAGTCAGAATGCGGTACATGCATTTCTAAATAAAAGGAAGGAACTAAAGACAAAATATAGGGATATCTCATGTTTTTGCGTTGGCGAAAAAACGATGACTCTCCTGGAGTCCAACAATTTAAAAGTTCAGGAGTGTTGTGATAACAGTCGTTCACTTGGAAACACCATAGTGAAAAAATATCCAAACTATTCCTTTTTATATCTCTGTGGAAATATTAGGAGAGAGGAATTACCATTATTACTAAAAAGTAATTCTATTGAACTAAGGGAACTGGAAGTTTATAAAACAAAATACAATATAATATCTTTTGAAAATTCCTTTGACGCAGTATTATTCTATAGTCCCAGCGGGGTTATAAGTTATCTGGAAAACAACGACCTAAAAAATAGTGTTGCTTTTTGTCTTGGGAAAACCACTGCCCAAGAAGCAATTAAAAAAGCTGCAAAAACAATTGTGCCTGGCAAACCAAGCATAGAGAACCTTATAATGGAATTCAAAAGTTATTCTAAAAATACTATTACTGGAAAATGAACATCAAGAACGATTTATTTTTAAGAGCATTGGAGGGAGATACGGTTGAAAGACCTCCCGTATGGATGATGCGACAGGCTGGCAGGTACCTACCTGAATTCATGAAAATTAAAGAGAAATACGATTTCTTCACCAGATGTCAAACCCCGGAATTGGCATCCGAGATTACAGTGCAACCCATAAGAAGGTATAATATGGACGCCGCTATTCTCTTTAGCGACATTTTAGTTATCCCTCAGGCTATGGGAATTGAAGTAGAAATGAAGCCAAATTTCGGACCCTATTTGCCTAAACCCATTCGTACCTCAACCGATGTAGATAAGATAAGTATTCCAGATATTACGGAAGAACTTGGGTATGTTATGCGGGCTATCCAAATGACCAAGGAAAAGCTCAATGATCAAATTCCTTTAATTGGTTTTGCAGGGTCTCCTTGGACCATTCTCTGTTATTGTGTACAAGGGCAGGGAAGTAAGAATTTTGACAAAGCCAAAGCTTTCTGTTTTACGAATCCGGATGCTGCTAACAACCTATTACAAAAAATTACAGATGTAACTATTTCTTATTTAAAAGAAAAAGTAAAGTCGGGTGTAAATGCTGTCCAGATTTTCGATTCATGGGGTGGTATGCTTTCTCCAGATGATTATCAGAGATTTTCTTGGTATTATATACAGCAAATAATTGACGCTTTAAAGAAGGAAACAAAAGTAATCGTATTTGGCAAGGGTTGTTGGTTTGCCCTAGATAAAATGGCAAAGTCAGGAGCGGATGCCTTAGGAGTTGATTGGACTTGTTCTCCTACCACCGCTCGAAATCTTACAGGTGGAAAGATAACACTACAGGGAAATTTTGACCCTGCCAGACTGCTTTCTCCACCACAGCAAATAAAGCAAATGGTTCGTCAGATGATAAACGAATTTGGAAAAGACAGGTATATCGTCAACCTGGGACATGGTATATTGCCGAATATTCCATTGGAAAATGCGAAAGCGTTTATAGATGCTGTTAAAGAGTATTCACCGAATGGTAGTTAAACAACTTTGGACTAGTTTAGACTTTAAAGCACTTAAAAGACTGATTACACTTTGTTTAACGAATATAACATTCGTGCTTCCAACTTTAGTGGCTACCAAGAGATGTATTCGTATAGCAGAAAAAGAATTTGGAAATAACCACCACAAAAACAATTGTAGTAATGCATTTAGGCATGCTTGCTGGAATTATTTGATTATTACTAGTTCCATTCGATTTTTGAATTCAGAAAAGAACTCTCTTATTTGGGCAAAAAGGATTACAGATCTTCATGAGGAATTATTTAAAAATAGCCTTTTAGAAAAGGCAATGGACGATCATAACAATGCTGTTGGGAGGAATTTCTATCTGAAGCACAAAGAGATTACCGTAAAGGAAGGTATTGCGAAACTAAAGGAATTAGCTCAAACCTCTATATATATTCGAAATATGGATGACCTTAGGTCCATTTCGGAAGAAAACCTAATACATATTGTTGCTATGTAAATGAAAAATGATTCCTTCAAGTTATGATAGAGGTAAAACCAATTGCAGTCGAAGATAGCTTATGTTTATTCCAATTTATTGACTCCAATAAGAAATGGTTAGAAGCCTTTTTTCCCATAACTGTAAGGGAAAACAATAACCTTAAAAACTCAGAAGAGTACATAAAAAATAAGGTATTACAAAGAGAACTAAAACAAGAGTTTGTATTTGTTATTAGAGAATTAAGGAAAAGAGATATTAAAGGGCTAATTATTCTTAAAGAGATTATATGGGACATCAGGAGAGCGGAAGTTGCCTACTGCATAGCCCGTAAAGTAACAAATCGGGGTTGGACAACTATGGCCCTGAATAAAATTCTTTATTTTGCTTTCGAATCCCTTAAATTGAATATTATTGAGGCTCAAATCCACAATTCAAATTATGCGAGTATTCGTGTGGTGCAAAAATGTGGTTTTGAATGGAAACATACACTAAAAAAATCCTACCAAAACGCGCAACAAGAATATTTAGACATGGAATTATATGAAAAAGCCAATAAAAGATAGTTTTTACGAGTATATAGAGCAATTACAAGACACCATTACGAATGCCTTGGAGGATTTGGACACCGTTATATTTCATGAAGACCTATGGAAACGATCCGAAGGAGGAGGTGGTAGAACCCGTGTATTGGAAGGTGGTAGTGTATTTGAAAAAGCGGGTGTAAACATCTCGGCGGTGCATGGTGTACTTCCAAATAGCTTAAAAGAATATTTTGGAGTAGAGGAGGCTAATTTTTATGCATGTGGACTGAGTTTGGTTATTCACCCTAAAAACCCAATGGTCCCAACCGTACATGCAAACTGGCGCTATTTTGAAATGTACGACAAAGACCAAAACAGGATAGATCAGTGGTTTGGAGGGGGATTAGACTTAACACCCTATTATATTTTCGAAGAGGATATAATCCATTTCCACACGATTTGCAAAAAGTGCTGTGATGCGTTTGATACCAACTTTTATCCACGTTTTAAAGAGAATTGCGACTCCTATTTTTGGAATACGCATAGAAATGAAGCAAGAGGTGTTGGAGGTTTATTTTTTGACTACTGTAAACCCAATGAAACAATGAGCATAGAGCAATGGCTTGATTTTGTAAAGGGTGTTGGAAACGACTTTCTAACAGCATATTTACCAATTGTAAATAAAAGACGTGATCTAGCTTACACTTCTTTACAAAGGGAATGGCAAGAAATCAGACGAGGACGGTACGTTGAGTTTAACTTAGTACATGATAAAGGGACGTTATTTGGATTAAAAACCAATGGTAGAATTGAAAGTATTCTTATGAGTTTACCCCCTGAAGTAAAATGGAAGTATGACTTCCAAACGAAAAAAGGCAGTCCGGAAGAGAAACTGGAGCTCATCTTAAAGAACCCCAAAGAATGGATTACTAATTGAAACCCATGATGAAACAAAAGATTTACCAAATAGACGCTTTTACTAGCCAATTGTATGGTGGGAATCCAGCAGCCGTATGTATTTTGGAAGATTGGCTTCCCAAAAGTACCATGCAAAATATTGCTATGGAAAACAATCTTGCGGAAACAGCTTTTGTGATTAAAGGAACTTCTAACTACGAAATAAGGTGGTTTACGCCGGAAACAGAAGTTGATTTATGCGGTCACGCCACATTAGCAGCAGCATATGTGCTTTACAATTATTATGACATTACAACACAAAAGCTGACATTTTCTACTTTAAACAGCGGACTCTTATATACTACCCGTCAGAACAACGGAGCTATTTCCTTGGACTTTCCAGTAGACGAGCTTGTTCCCTATAAGGCAGATAAAGCCATTACTGATGCCTTAGGCATGAATCCTAAACTTGTGTTTAAAGGAAAAACGGATATTTTGCTCATATTTTCATCGGAAGAGGAAATAGTTACTATGTGTCCCGATTTTTTCAAACTCAATCAGGTAGAAGCTAGGGGGATTATTGTAAGTGCTCCAGGAGAGAATGTAGACTTTGTTTCCAGATTCTTCGCCCCTCGGTGTGGTATTAATGAGGACCCTGTTACAGGGTCTGCTCATACTAGTCTTACGCCTTATTGGGCCAAAAAATTTAATAAAAAGATCTTGAAGGCAAAACAATTGTCTAAAAGAGGAGGAGAAATAGAATGTGAACTTCAGGGCAATAGGGTGATTCTGACGGGCAAAGCAGTTCTCTATTTAGAAGGTTATATCTCTATTTGAAAAATTAATTCTTTTACCTTTACAAAGCAAACACCTAATTTATGTACCCTTTAAGACGAAATAGAAGATTGAGGCGCTCGGACGTTATAAGAAGTTTGGTAAGAGAGACCGTAGTGACACCAAATGACTTTCTGGTTCCACTTTTTGTGGTGGAAGGAAAAGATATAAGAGAGGAAATAGCCTCTATGCCAGATTATTTCCGTCTTAGTTTAGATTTACTAAACAAAGAGGTTAAGGAATTATGGTCTTTAGGTTTACGAGCCGTCCTGTTATTTGTAAAGGTCCCTGACGGATTAAAAGACAACAAAGGGACAGAAGCCCTAAATGAATATGGTCTTATGCAACGAGCCATTAAGACGGTTAAAGACGCCTGTCCCGATATGCTGGTTATGACTGATGTAGCGCTCGATCCTTATTCGGTTTATGGCCATGATGGTATCGTTGCAGATGGGGTTGTTCTGAATGACGAGACCAGTGAAATATTAGCTCAAATGAGTATTTCTCATGCCCTCGCAGGAGCAGATTTTGTAGCTCCAAGTGATATGATGGATGGCCGCATTCAGATAATAAGAGAAGCTTTAGAAGATGAGGAGCTTGTAGATACGGGAATAATGAGCTACTGTGCTAAGTATGCCAGCGGCCTCTACGGACCCTTTAGAGACGCCTTAGAATCTGCACCTGTAGATCAGACCGATATACCGAAAGACAAACAATCTTATCAAATGGACCCAGCAAACCGTCTGGAAGCAATAAAAGAAGCGCATATGGACGTTGATGAAGGGGCAGATATCATAATGGTAAAACCAGGTTTATCCTACCTTGATATTGTTAGAGAACTAAAAGATGAGGTGGATGTCCCTGTATCCGTATATCAGGTTTCTGGAGAATATGCTATGATCAAAGCAGCATCCCAAAAAGGATGGATAGATCACGACACGATAATGATAGAACAATTAACCTCTATTAAAAGAGCCGGGGCAGATATTATTGCCTCCTATTTTGCGAAAGACTTCGTAAAACTCTTGTGAAAAAAAGAATAAAAGGTTCTCACCCTTGTCTACTATATGGTACATCGTAATAGTATATTTATTAACATACTAATCAGTATATTTTTTTGTTCGACAGCTTTACAAAGATTGTATGGACAATCTAGAGCATCTGCTAAATCGATACAGTACAAACAAGTTGCCCTGCCAACTATAAATAAAGTAAGTAAGAGGACCAGTTACAAAATTGATTCGATTATAACAGATGGTATTAAAAATAATGCTTTTCCTGGCGCTCAGGTGTTAGTTGCCCACAAGGAGAAGATTATTTTTCATAAAGCGTATGGATACCACACCTACGATAGTGTAAGAGAAGTTCCCTTAAATGCACTTTACGATTTAGCCTCCGTGACGAAAATTATTGGCCCACTTCCCGCATTGATGAAACTATATGAAGAAGGAAAAATTGATTTGGATGTTCCATTTAGTACCTATTGGCCTGCCTGGAAGAAAAAAAAAGATAAACAAGATATCAGTCTCCGTGAGATATTAGCGCATCAAGCCGGTTTACAGCCGTATATAGTATTTTTAAATTATGCTTTAAAAAATAATTCTTTAAAAGCCAGTTATTTTGACACTGTTCCTTCCTTGAAAAAAAGCAACCGCGTTTTTGATTCCCTTTATATTAAAAATAGCTTTGTGAATAAAGCGTATAAAAGGATAAATAAGAGTCCTGTTTCCAGTTCAAAAAAGTATGTGTATTCTGGTTTGGGTTCTCTCATTTTTCCTCGAATAATCGAAAAGATTAGCGGCAATTCTTATACCTACTATCTGCAAAAAAACTTCTATTTGCCCTTAGGTGCAGTTTCTCTTGGTTTTAAACCAAAAGAATGGGGTTTGGATAATGACATTATTCCGACGGAGAAAGACACCCTCTTTCGAAAATCCCTAATTCAATCTTGGGTGCACGATGAAAATGCCGCTCTTTTTGGGGGTATTTCTGGTAATGCCGGGCTTTTTGGTACAGCAAGAGATTTATATAAAGTAATGCAGATGTATCAAAACTTTGGAACATTCAATGGTATAAAGTATTTAGATTCTACCACTGTAAGAGAGTTTACAAAAATTCAGTTTCCAAAAAATGAAAATAGAAGAGGATTAGGTTTTGATAAGCCCTATTTAGACAATAGTTCTCTCCCCATACAGGAATCCTACCCAGCGCCAAGTGCAAGCAAGTCCAGTTTTGGCCACAGTGGCTTTACAGGTACTTTCGTCTGGGCCGACCCGCAATACCAATTGGTATTCATATTTTTATCAAATAGAGTTTACCCTACACGAGATAATAGAAATTTATATAACTTAAATATTCGCCCCAAGCTTCATCAGTTATTTTATGATGAAATTAGCGGCTTATAATAGAGGTTCATTCCATATTGTTGCGTTTATTAGTACTTTAGTATCCAAGTAACTTTTTTATGCAACTCTTACTTTTATACGCGCTCCTTTCAATCCTCTTTTCTTTTCTTTGTTCCATTCTTGAGGCAGTGCTTCTCAGTGTAACACCAACCTTTATCAACTTAAAGAAAAAAGAAGGTAAGGAATACGCCTTTTCACTAGAAAAACTTAAGCAAGACGTCGATCAACCGCTCATAGCTATACTTACCTTAAATACCATTGCGCACACAGTTGGAGCCATCCTGGTAGGTGTACAAGCCAAAACTGCTTATCAGGACATTTATGGTGTTAATACGAGAAGTCTGTTTGGCCTAGAAATCTCAGAAGATATAATGGTAGGTATTGTTTCGGCCATCATGACTGTGTTAATACTCATTGTATCTGAAATAATTCCTAAGACCATTGGTGCCACATATTGGAAAAAATTGGCGAATTTTTCTGCAAAAGCACTCAACATTTTGGTTGCAATTCTTAAATGGACTGGTGTGTTATGGATCTTGCAGCTATTTACCAGACTAATTGGGAAAAAAGACATTCATGGTAGTGTCTTAAGTAGAGAGGATTTTACAACAATGGCTGATATTGCCAGTGAAGAAGGTGTGTTTCAAGAGTCTGAATCCAAGATTATTAAAAATCTTTTGAAATTTGATGAAATATATACAAAAGATATTATGACTCCTAGGGCAGTTATAAAAATTGCTAACCAAACTACCACCGTTAAAGATTTCTTTGAAGAGAACCGAAAATTACGCTTTTCTAGAATCCCGGTGTTTCAAGACAGTCCAGACCATATAACTGGTTATGTCCTTAAGGATCAAGTCTTGGAAGAGATTATTGAGAAGAGTGGGGATATCCCCTTATCTGATATTAAGCGAGAATTATTGATTACCAAAAGGGATACTCCAATACCTCAACTTTTTGAAACACTAATTGCAAAAAGAGAGCATATCGCTTTAGTAGTAGACGAATACGGCTCTGTAAGTGGACTAGTTACCATGGAAGATGTCATTGAAACCCTTTTGGGTCTGGAGATTATGGATGAAAGTGACAATGTGGAAGACTTGCAGCTATTGGCAAGAAAAAAATGGGAAGATAGGGCCAAAAGAACGGGAATCATCGAGTAATGGAAGTAGCAATAGTAAAGACCCCATTGGGATTCACCAAAATAGAAGGAGACAGAGATGGTCTTCAATCCATTAGTATTCTTGAATCGCCTGCAGAAAAAGAAAGCACTGTGATTCCAACAATTTTAGAGGATGCCGTTTATCAATTAAAAGAGTATTTTGATGGGATAAGGACAAACTTTGAATTAAAATGTAATCCTCAAGGGACCGAATTTCAGAAGAAAGTTTGGCAGGCCTTATCAGAGGTGCCTTACGGTAAAACCATGTCGTATTATGAACTTTCACGAAGAATTGGATCTGAAAAAGCCATTAGAGCAGTGGCAGCGGCCAATGGCAAAAATCCCTTATGGATAATTATCCCTTGTCATAGAATAATTGGTTCAGACGGCTCATTAACTGGATATGCCGGTGGATTACATCGCAAAAAATGGCTTCTGGACCACGAAAATCCAGTGAAGCAGCAAAAACTGTTTTAGGATTACCGACTAGGTGGTTTTTGGGTTAGATCAGATGTGCATATCGGATTGTGAAGAAAGTTCCTCAACGTATTTTATCTTGTTTTATCTGTTTTTTAGACTCTAATTCTATCCGTTGTACAAGTTAAAAACAGACTGATTAGTTTACTATATCCGATTTATTGTATAAAGTAATCTGGCGCAAAATTTAATACTTCATGCTCTAGTAATTCTCCTTGTTTGGATATAATTAAAATACCACCTTCCAATATATTTGGACTTATAAATGTGGTATATCCGACTAAAAACGTTTCTGTCGAAGAATTATAGTCAAATGCCGTTAGTTCTATGGGCAGTCCAATTTCATTTTGTATTTGTTGTCCTATGGTGGCCATGTCTACAACCGTATTTTCCTTGCTCCTGATATCATAGAACGCAGGACCAAATCGAAAGGGTGCAGGTTGAGGGTAGTAATTAAGGTAAAATAATCCTTCTTCAAAAGACTTTACTTGCGTTTGGACCGCTCCTGGTCTAAAATTCCCATTCAGTATCAGATTTTCTTGCCGCAGTACTTCCAGAGTATTACTATCATAGACCTCAAGATTATAGGAATTGTCATTGTCTCCACTAATTATTCCTAAATCATTAGATTCCGTAATAAAAATACTTGGTGCAGAGTTGCCAAAATCAAAAGTTCTGATTATTTCTTTGAGATTGGTATCAATTACAGTTAGTTTGTAGCGCAATTGTTCATCTAAATATACCAGAAATAACTTCCCTTGCATATATAAAGGCTGGTATATACTATTAACATCCTCTTCTATAAAAAGATCTTCTTCCTCTTCGGTATCTATGTTGAATATTCGAATTCCAAAATTAGAAGAGCCTCTGGGGCTATAAGTCGCCAGAAATATTTGTTCTTCGGAGGTTGCACCCCAAATTACAGATCTTTCGTTAGAATCTGTATAAAATTCGTTGATGTAATCTGTGGCCCCTGTAAAGATGTTTCTTTGAACGGCGGAAAACTTTCCTGCTGAAAAAACAAAAAAAGTAAGGGTTTCTGAAACCTGTCTAAGAGTCAAATATTCTCTTAAGACATTACTCTCCTCTGTCAAATTTATCTGACTACCATTTTCCGTGTCTCCAGAGTATATAAACTGAAAAACACCGAAAAAGTTTTCGCCAATAACCGTATAGTCTGGTAGAGTCGCTGTTTGTACTTCCGATAGCTCACTACCATCATCCTTAGAACACGACAAAAGTAGTATCAGTATCCCAGCCAAAAAGGGGGAAAAATACTTCATGCAATTTTATTGGTAAGTTAAGGATTAAATCCAATTCTTATTCAAAAAATTTCATAAATATCACTGCCCCGGGGCGCCTCCAGAATATAAGTACTACCTGAGAACGATAGGTTTTATCCTCTTTTTATAGTCTCTTTAGAGTCAAGAGTATTTTTGGCCTTCTCATCAGGAAGAAGGAATTCTAGTTCCTCTTCATTATCGGAATTGTCATTTGTACAGGAAGGGAAAAAAGTACAACAACCCATTAAAGTAAGTAGATACAACATCTTCCTAGGAGAACTTTTCAGTTTATACATATGCCGTTTTTTTATAGTTCTAACGGATATGGGATTTCTTTATTGATTTATCCAAGAAAAATTCGATAAACCGCAACCTTTTTACAAACTGTCGGAATAGCTTATCACAGGTCCCAGTGTTATCGATGAACCATAAATAAAGACGTAAATGAAAAAATTGAATTCTCAGGATATACTATTTATCAAACTCGAAACTATTCCTGAAGCGTTGAAGTTTGAATTACTGGATAAATACAAACAACTGTTTTGGGAAGATAAGGCACATTATTACTGGAAGAATGACTCGCTTTCTAATTCGTATAGCAGGAAGGCAGCACTTTGGGCAGAATTTGGAAAGATTTCCATTATTAGTACAGGTCTGATAAAATACATAGACCAAAGTAAAAGGTTAGTTATTAATACGTTTACTGGTGATGAATCCGAAATTTTGCTAAATTTCAAAGCCTATTTGAACAAATATTTTAATAAGCCATTCCACAGGTTTTGTGCACATAACGGGAAGGAGTTTACTTATCCATTTATGTGTCGCAGATATCTTGTTAATAATATTGAAATCCCAAGTAAACTCTCAGTTTTTGACAAAAAACCTTGGGAAATCATCCATTTAGACACTATGGAGATGTGGAAATTTGGTATGTACAAACACAATATTTCTCTAGGACTTTTATCTCATATATTAAAAGTATCAAATACATTCGAAAACTCTTCCGGATATTCCACTGTAAACGAATCCTCGATTCCATTTAAAACCCGAAACGATAAATGGAAACTATATGAAAGGGATTTGTTTACGCTGGTAAATGTGTTTTTACGATTTATGAATGAAACAGTTTTACAACAAGATCAAATATTATATGATGACCACATAGATTAATTTAGTCTCTTTGAGACAATTGCACAAATACAGGGAAATGATCACTTACACCACCGAGGTATTTAGTACCGACATAGGTCCTAAAAGGATTACCTGAAAACTTGCCTTTCCACTCCTTGAGGTTATAATTGTCATATATTTCTGCACCTAAAAATTTATGCTTATTACTGGATAGTTCTAACACGTTTTGTGATACTATTATTTGGTCAAAAAGGGACCATACCCCTTTATAATTTGCACTGCCACGACCATTTTTTAACAGTTCTATCATGGGATTATGCAAAGGCTTTGAGGCTAATAGGTGTTGAATGCTTTTTGCCTGGGGGTTGTCATTAAAATCTCCCATTATGATATATTTGGGATCCGAAAATACTTTTTCTATAGATGTCATTTTCTTCAAAACTACCTCTGCAGCCATCATGCGTTTAGATAGGGTTTCCTCAACACCCGTTCTTCTGGAGGGCCAGTGGTTTACAAAAACATGTACTTCTTCTTTATTAAGTTCCCCTCGCACATATAGTATATCCCTCGTGGTATCTCTCTCACCAGAATCGTTATAAAGTAGTAATGGAATTGGCTCTGACTCGAGTACTATAAAGTTTGATTTTAAATACAGAAATGCCGTATCAATACCTCTTTCATCTGGTGAATTGAAATGAACAAAACCGTAATCATAATCTTTTAATCCTTTTGATGTCAGCAGATCTTCTATAACCTCTTTATTTTCGACCTCAACAATTCCAACCATTGTTGGTGGTTTGTTTGCCGTATCTCTTCCAATTTTAGAAATTGTAGTAGATAGTTTTTCTAACTTTTTTCTATATCGAGCTTTGGTCCATTTTTTTTTGCCGTTCGGAGTAAAATCCCTGTCTAATACATGTTTATCGTCACTAGTATTAAACAAATTCTCCAGGTTATAAAAAGCAATTGTATGTAAATTATTGGCATCTTTGCCTTTAGAAAAGAAGGAATTCATAAAGATTATTTATTTAAAAATACAAAATGTAGAATTTAGTATTGGACTAGATTTACGTAGTAAAAAACAGAATGTTAGAAAAAACACAAAGTATAGAACATGAAAAAACAGTTTTGATTGGTGTCATAAATCATCAACAAAATGAGGATAAAGTAAATGAATACTTGGACGAGCTTGAATTCCTGACCTATACTGCCGGAGGACAAGTAGCACAAAGATTTATACAACGGGTAGAAACTCCTAATCCTAAAACCTACATAGGCAGCGGAAAGATAAAAGAAATAGAAAGTTTTGTAAAAGAAAATGAAATTGGCTCTGTTATTTTTGATGACGAATTATCAGCGGTACAGCAAAGAAATATTGAAAAAATTCTTCGCTGTAAAATACTTGACCGAACTGGACTTATCTTGGATATTTTTGCTCAAAGAGCACAAACAAGTTATGCCAGAACCCAGGTAGAATTAGCCCAGTATGAGTATTTGCTCCCTAGACTCACCGGTTTATGGACCCACTTGGAGCGTCAGAGGGGAGGTATAGGTATGCGTGGACCAGGGGAAACGGAAATTGAGACGGACAGAAGAATTGTCAGAGACCGTATTTCCCTTTTAAAAAAGAAACTCGCTAAGATAGACAGACAAATGGGTACGCAAAGAAGTAACAGAGGGGCCCTTGTCCGAGTTGCGTTGGTAGGGTATACAAATGTAGGTAAGTCTACCTTGATGAATGTTATTAGCAAGAGTGATGTGTTTGCCGAAAATAAGCTTTTTGCAACTTTAGATACAACCGTACGTAAGGTTGTACTTGGAAATCTCCCTTTTCTACTTAGTGATACAGTGGGATTCATTAGAAAGCTCCCCACACAATTGGTTGAAAGTTTTAAAAGCACCTTGGATGAGGTACGTGAAGCCGATCTTTTATTACATGTAGTAGATATTTCGCATCCTAACTTTGAAGACCATATCAGTTCTGTAAATAGTATTTTGAGTGATATAGGTGTTGCGGACAAAGCAACCCTTATGATATTTAATAAAATTGATCAATACGAAGTAGAGTCTATAGACGAAGATGATTTAATTACAGAACGCACATCGAAACATTACTCCATTGATGAATGGAAACATACCTGGATGCAAAAGATTGGAGAAAAGGCCTTGTTTATTTCTGCATTAAATAAGGAAAACCTGGACGAATTTAGGAAAACAGTGTATAACGAGGTTCGTGACATTCATGTTTCAAGATTTCCCTATAATAATTTTCTATATCCAGAGAACCTGGACGAATACTAATGTGCTGATTGGTATAATTAAAAAACCCGGAAGCTTTTCCGGGTTTTTTATTAATGGTATGCTAGTACCTAAAACTTATAACTAATTCCTAAAGTATAATAGGTCTGTAGTCTGTTGTCGATCGAATCAAATGTTGCTCCTGTATCACCCAAAGTATTAATTGCATAATTAAGAGCTTCTTGTCTGTTATCTCTAAGTCCAAAGTCAAAACCTAGGCCTATATTTTTCCAAATAGTGTAGCTAAAGGAGTTGGTCCATGTCCAGTTCGATAGGTTAGAACTCTCATAACTAATAAAAGAGGACAGATTTGATTTCAACTTAAGCTTCCCTATTTCCTTGCTGTAATCTATAACAATTTTTGCTCCAAAAGAAGATTCAAAAATAGTGTCAGCGCTACTGAAAACAAAGTTGTAGTTCAAGGGATGAAACACTACGAGAAAGTTGGTAAATGGCGTCCAGGTACCCCCAACACCAACATCCAAATATCCAGGATCATTGAAATTACTAAGAATGGTGGTTCTGTATTCCACCAAGGCAGAAGCTGCAAATTTTTCACTTAATTTCCATCCGTAAAGCGATGAAATATTAAATACATCTGTTGCCTGTCTAAACCCTTGCTGATCGTCAGGGTCATCTTTATCATCAAATTTTACCCAATTAAGGTTAAGCGTAAGGTCAGTCCTCCAGAAATATTTGGGTTCCTCTCTATGTGCATAACCATTAACTGTAAAACCAATAGTCCCTGCATCATTATTAGGTGTTTCCTGAGCGTACCAATTACGGAATCCGGAAAAACTTCCTCCAATAGTACCAAAAGCTCCAACCTTCCAACCTGGTAGGGCGTCAATTTGTGCTTGCAAGGCATCTATTCTGGCTTGTATAGCATCAAGGGAGTCTTGTTTAGCCGATTTTGCAGCCTTTAGCTCTTCTTCCGTTTGTGCATAGGTAAAAATACCTATCAAAAGAAAGCAAAGGAATAATACATTTTTTTTCATAGTGTTTAGTGTTTTTAGGTGTTACAAAGGTATGAAATGTTATATTCTACGAACTCTTAATTCTATTTTTCCTCTTTACCAAAGGCACGGAAGAACAAGCTTCCCCATACATTAAACTTTTGGCCACAGGTTGTAGTTTTCGGATTATCCACATATACGCATTTGGGGGAATTGGTAGGTTGGTGCAACCTTTAATTATGACTGCCTTGTCCTTGTATGGACTACTATCTAAACGATCAATGACAGACCTGTAGAGCACAGTTTCTAATTGCTCTAAACTTCCTATTACTACTTCTTTCGCTATTGCTTCTAATTTAGTAACCACTAGCATATACGCCCAAGCCGGAACTATGGCATCTGTACTACACGAAAGAGCTACATAAGAGTCTTGATACTGTTCCCATTGGTATTCTTCTAATTGTCTTCTAAACTCTTTCTCTTTTAAGATAACACCTTCAAAAAGCCAGTTTTTAATATCAATTTCCATTCTTGGACCTACTGGGTAGTAATCTTCCAAATCAAAAGTTACCAAGCTACTATTCGCAACACGATTTACAATCTCGTCCATAAACGAAGAATTAAATTGCTTATTTACAATAACCCAAGTTCCAATTTAGCCTCTTCACTCATAAGGTCCTGAGTCCATGGTGGATCAAAAGTTATCTCAACCTCGGCATCATTCACTAAATCTAATGATTTTACCTTCTCTTCCACTTCTACTGGTAGGGTTTCGGCAACTGGACAATTTGGGGAAGTGAGAGTCATTAATATTTTAACATCCATGGATTCATTGACGAATACGTCATAAATTAAACCCAATTCATATATGTCTACTGGTATTTCTGGATCGTAAATTGTTTTGAGCACTACGACAATCTTTTCGCCGAGTTCCTCTGTTTTGTTGGCTATATCTTCCATAGGTTCCTGTCTAATATGTTAGTTTAATTGGGTTTGATAGGCTATGGCATACATCTTCAGTTGTTTTATCATACTTACTAACCCATTTGCCCTCGTTGGAGACAAATGCTCTTTGAGCCCAATTTCGTCAATAAATTCTGTATCTGCGTTAATTATGTCTGCCGGTTTTTGATGGCTAAAAACTCTAATCAGAATTGCGATTATGCCTTTTGTGATTATTGCATCACTATCTGCGGTAAATACAAGCTTATCTCCTTCTAACTCTGCGTGTACCCAAACCTTGCTTTGACAGCCCTTGATGATATTATCTTCTGTTTTGTACTGCTCCTCAATCAAGGGCAAAGATTTACCAAGTTCTATCATATATTCATAACGTTGCATCCAATCATCGAACATGGAAAACTCGTCTATTATCTCTTCTTCTATATCCTTAATTTGCATATATACTTACTTTAAAATATATGACTAAAACACCCTAGGCTTGTGTGTTTATGTCAGCATTGCTTTGGCCTTTTCAATACCCTCAACCAGCCTATCTACCTCATCCAATGTGTTATAAAAACAGAAACTAGCCCTTATGGTTCCCGGTATTTTGTAGAAATCCATAATGGGTTGTGCACAGTGATGTCCCGTTCTAACGGCAATTCCTAGTTTATCTAAAATAGACCCAACATCATACGGGTGAAGTCCTTTTATGTTAAATGAAATCACAGAAGTCTTTTGAAGCGAACGTCCATAAATTTCTAATCCTTCAATTTGACTTAACCTTTGTGTAGCGTAAGACAACAATTCGTGTTCATATTCCGCTATTGTATCTAAACCTCTCTCATTGAGGTAATCTATTGCAGCTCCCATAGCAATACCTCCACAAATATTAGGTGTACCAGCTTCAAACTTATGCGGTAGTTCTGCATAAGTTGTTTTTTCAAAAGTAACCTCAGCAATCATTTCTCCTCCTCCTTGATATGGAGGAAGTTTATTGAGTAATTTTTCTTTCCCGTAGAGCACTCCAATACCCGTTGGTCCACAAATCTTGTGACCAGATATTGTATAGAAATCTGCATTGAGCTCTTGCACATCTATGGTCGTATGAGGAGCTGCCTGAGCACCATCAACCAATACGGCAGCATTGAATTCGTGTGCTAAGGCAACGATTTCTTTGATAGGATTTATAGTGCCTAAAGCATTAGAGACATGATTACAGACTACAAGTTTGGTCCTTTCAGATAGCAGGTCTTTGTAATCGGATAAAATTAATTCCCCATATTGATTCATAGGAATCACCTTTAGCCTAGCTCCAGTTCTCTCACAAAGCATTTGCCAGGGCACAATATTAGAGTGGTGCTCCATAGCCGAAACCAAAACTTCATCTTCTTCTGACAGCAAAGAGGCATATCCGTTTGCAACCAAATTTATACCATGCGTGGTTCCAGAAGTAAATATTATTTCATGACTACGTGAGGCATTCAAATGATTTTGAATTTTTTGACGCGCTTCTTCATAAGCATCTGTGGCTTCTTGTGATAAGGTATGAATCCCTCTATGGATATTTGCATTATATCTGGTATAGTAATCTACAATCACATCAATCACTTGTTTTGGTGTTTGTGATGTAGCCGCATTATCCAAGTAGACAAGAGGTGAACCATTTACCTCTCTTTTTAAGATAGGAAAGTCTTTTCGAATAGTTTCTATATCCAGTTTCGTATTTATCACTGCCATAACACAAGTATCTACAAGGGCGTTACAGGTTAAATCCTAACTTTACGCCAAGTTTCTTCGCAATTAAGGTGTTAATCCTTTTTTTGAGCTCAGGTATTCGTACACTTTCAAGCACATTATTGGCAAAAGCATACATTAATAAGGCTCCTGCTTCTTTTTTAGGTATACCTCTCGATTGCAAATAAAATAAGGCCTCTTCATTTAATTGTCCAATAGTACAACCATGGGAACACTTAACATCATCCGCAAATATTTCTAATTGAGGTTTTGTATTAATAGTGGCCTTATCACTTATGAGAATATTATTGTTCTGTTGAAAAGCATTTGTTTTTTGTGCAATTTTATCTACTATAATCTTTCCATTAAAAACCCCAGTGGACTTTTCACCATATATACCTTTGTAATCCTGATGACTTTCACAATTTGGTTCCATATGATGTACCAAAGTATGATGGTCTACATGTTGTTTTTCGCCCAATATTGTAACTCCTTTCATGGTTGAGTCGATCCGCTCACCTTTTTGGTAGAAGTTCAAATTATTCCTGGTTAGTTTTCCACCAAAGGAAAACGTATGTACTTTAACTACACTGCTCTTTTGTTGATGGATATAGGTATTATCAATCAATGAGGCATTTTCTCTGTCGTTTTGAACTTTGTAATAATCTATAATGGAATCCTTACCAGCAAATATTTCCGTAACACAATTGGTTAAGACTTCATTGTCCGTAAGACTTTGGTGTCTTTCAATTACCTGCAATTCTGCATTATCTTCGGCAACTATTAAATTACGTGGTTGTAGCAACAGGGCGGCCTCATTCCCTGTAGTAAAATGCAAAATTTCAACTGGCTTTATTGGCATTTTACCTTTAGGTATAAAAATAAACGCCCCCTCTTTACTGAAAGCGGTATTTAAAGTAGTCAGGGATTCCTCCTTCGAAGCGATTTTGTTGAAGTATTTTTCAATAACCTCCTTATAAGCAGGTTTGGACAAAGCAGCGCTCATTAGACAAATATCTACACCATCATGCGTAGTTTCTGACAAGAATGAACTATATACCCCATCTATGAAAACGATCTTGAATGTATCCATTTCATGTAAAAAATATCTTTTTACATCTTTGTATTCCAGTGCGTTAGACTCCTTTGGAAAAACACTAAAATCAGTATTCTCAAGCTTATTTAGAGAAGTGTACTTCCACGCTTCCTGCTTTTTACTTGGAAAACCTTTTGTTTCAAAAGTCTTAATCGCCTCTGATCGAATTTCATGCACAGGATGGTCAACATCTACATAATTTTCAAAAGCAATAAAGGAAGAAATTAATTTATCTTTTAAGTCCATTTTATTCGTATTGATTACAGATTAGAAAAAACTGACCTTCCAATTCTTGAATTATACAAGGGTTTCATTTTTTATCCAATCATATCCTTTTTCCTCTAGCTCTAAGGCCAGATCTTTTGATCCAGACTTTACAATTTTTCCTTCATGTAATACATGCACAAAGTCTGGTACGATATAGTCCAGAAGTCGCTGATAATGTGTAATAACTATAATCGCGTTATCGCCACCTCTCAATTTATTAACTCCATTGGCAACAATCCGCAAGGCATCAATATCCAGACCTGAATCTGTTTCGTCCAAAATTGCCAATTTGGGTTCTAACATTGCCATTTGAAAAATTTCGTTTCTCTTTTTCTCACCACCTGAAAACCCTTCATTCAAAGATCTAGACAAGAACTTTCTATCTATTTCTAACAATTCTGATTTCTCTCGGATTAGCTTGAGCATTACATTGGCAGGCATATCTTCTAATCCTCTGGCTTTTCTGGATTCGTTGATTGCTGTTTTCATAAAGTTAGTTACAGAAACACCCGGGATTTCTACCGGATACTGAAAAGACAAAAACACTCCTTTATGCGCCCTTTCCTCCGGACTGGTATCTTCTAAGTCTTCGCCATCTAGTTCGATACTACCCTCGGTAACTTCAAATTCCTCTTTTCCTGCAATTACAGAGGCTAAAGTACTTTTACCGGATCCATTAGGCCCCATTATCGCGTGTACTTCACCAGCCTTAACTTCTAAGTCTATTCCTTTTAGTATTTCGTTTTCCTCTACCCCAGCATGTAGATTTTTAATCTTTAACATATCCGTTCTTTTAAATATTTTTTATCCTTTGAGCTTTTGTTTTTCCTTCTTAATCTGATATCCCTTTGGTTCTATATACTGTTTAGATGTTTTCTATCTATGGGATGTAATTTGATCATTCTTTAAATTTCATTTTATTAAGTCCCATTTGCATGAATCACTTAATCCTAATTAGCACTAGTACTTGATATAAAGCCTAACCTACGGAACCTTCCAGACTTATTTCTAAAAGTTTTTGTGCTTCTACAGCAAACTCCATCGGTAGTTTATTTAGCACCTCTTTACTAAAACCATTCACGATTAATGCGATAGCCTTTTCGGTATCAATCCCCCTTTGGTTACAATAAAATATTTGATCTTCTCCAATCTTACTGGTTGTCGCTTCGTGTTCTATCTGTGCCGATTTATTCTTTACTTCGATATAAGGGAATGTATGGGCACCACAATCATTTCCCATAAGTAAGGAGTCGCATTGCGAAAAATTACGTGCATTTATAGCTCTAGGACTAACTTGAACCAAGCCTCGATAACTATTTTGAGACTTCCCTGCAGAAATTCCTTTAGAAATAATTGTGCTTCGGGTATTTTTCCCTAAATGAACCATTTTGGTTCCTGTATCCGCTTGTTGATAGTTGTTTGTTACAGCTATGGAATAAAACTCTCCGATGGAGTTATCTCCTTTTAAAATACAGGAAGGATATTTCCATGTAATAGCAGAACCTGTCTCGACTTGCGTCCAACTTATTTTTGCATTTTTTTCGCAAAGGCCTCTTTTGGTAACAAAGTTGTAAACCCCGCCTTTCCCATCTTTATCTCCTGGAAACCAATTCTGAACAGTAGAATACTTAATTTCGGCGTTATCTAAAGCAATAAGTTCCACAACTGCAGCATGTAATTGGTTTTCGTCTCTGGATGGAGCCGTACACCCTTCCAAATAACTTACATAACTGCCTTCATCCGCTATAACCAATGTTCTTTCAAACTGTCCTGTTCCTGCTTGATTTATTCTAAAGTATGTAGATAGTTCCATCGGGCATCTTACTCCTTTCGGAATATAGCAGAAGGAGCCATCTGAGAAAACTGCAGAATTGAGAGCTGCATAAAAATTATCCTTTTGAGGTACTACTGTTCCTAAATACTTCTGAACTAATTCAGGGTGCTCCTGAATTGCTTCAGAAATGGAACAAAATATAATGCCCTTATCAGCAAGCGTCTTTTTAAAAGTCGTAGCTACAGAAACCGAGTCCATAACTATATCCACCGCAACACCTGCCAATTTTTTTTGTTCATCTATAGAAATACCCAGTTTTTTAAAGGTCTCTAAAAGTTCGGGGTCTACATCGTCCAAGCTTTCGTACTTGGCCTTCTTATTAGGGGCAGAGTAGTAAGAAATATCCTGAAAATCTGGCTTTTTATAGACTACATTTGCCCACTCTGGTTCTTGCATTTGCGTCCAGGACCTAAAGGCATCTAACCGCCAATTGGTCATCCATTCAGGTTCTTCTTTTTTTTTGGATATGGCTCTTACTATCTCTTCATTTAAACCTTTTGGAAACGTATCAGACTCAATATCCGTATAGAAACCATATTCATATTCCTTGGTTTCTAATTCCTTTTTTAATTCTTCTTCTGTATATGCCATTTTAGCTTGTGTTCTCTTATTGGTCCTACAATGTGTTTATAAGGAAAAGCTTTCCCCGCAGCCGCAAGTCCGTTGGGCGTTTGGGTTATTAAAAACGAATCCCTTCCCATTTAATCCACCCGAATATTCGAGTGTTGTACCCACCAAATACAAAAAACTCTTTTTGTCAACGATTATTCTGACGGAATTATCTTCAAAGACCTTATCCGATTCATCAACTTTTTTGTCAAAATTTAATTCGTAGGATAGGCCGCTACATCCACCACTTTTGACTCCAACTCTAACGTAGTCTGTTTCTACATTAAAACCTTCTTCCTCCATAAGAAGCGAAACTTTTTTCTTTGCTGTTTCAGATACCTTTATCATATGAAATACGTATTTGGTATTAGTCTAAATAGTTTACAAATATAGGTTATAGTTAGTGTATTATCACTATTCATAACATTATTATAACGTATATGCTAATAGCGGAAATCTATTGTTTCAAAGGGGTGAAAAGCCAGTTATCGGTTTGAGGTAATACCAAACACTCGGACAAAAATCCAATCTGCTATTTTATTTTTAGAACAACAAGATCTTTTATTCCTAAATTCTCATTTCCTAAGATTGTAGAACTACTGCTCTCTCCTACTATTAAGATCCCGTTGTTGTCATATTGAATGCCATCAAAGGCAAAATCCAAACCTGGGCCTCCGAATGTATCTTGCCAAAGAATATTTCCATCCGGATCCGTTTTAATGACCCATATATCATTTTCTCCTGCATTTTGTGAAACATCAAGATCTGAACTTTTTGAATTCCCTGTAATTATAAATCCGCCATCGGACGCCAAACTAATGCTTTGCGTCCCATCGTATTCTGAACCTCCCATAGTTTTTTCCCATAGCAGACTGCCATTATCATCTATCTTGATTAACCAGGCGTCGTTTGTTCCATTATTAAAAGATACATCCTTGTCGGAACTGTTAGTATTGCCAACCAAAACGTAAGCGTTGTCAGCGGTCTTGCAAATATCATATGCGATATCAATACCGGTACCGCCAAAAGATTTTTCCCAAATCAGCTTGCCATTGCTATCAATTTTCACCACCCAGAAGTCATAACTACCTTGGGTGTTAGAGATATCGTAGTCATCACTTTCGCTAAATCCGGCTAATACAAAACCTCCATCATGTGCTTGTTCGACTGCATATGCCCGGTCATTATTAGACCCGCCAAAATAACTACGCCACTCTATTTCTCCGGATTCATTGAGTTTTGTTCCCCAAAATTCACCAACACCATGCCTGGTGAGTAAACTACCTTTAGTGTAAGTTCCATCCGCTAAAGCAGCAGTTATATCGAGGAATCCTGCAACAAAGTATCCTCCATCTGAGGTTTGAATTAAATCATAAGCATGGTCATGTCCGGAAAATCCAAAACTCTTTTCCCATTCAATAGTTCCATTTGCGTCTAGCTTTAGTATCCAGTTATCATGAAAACCCTGATTGGAGGAGGCATCGAGATCATTACTCATAGCATATCCCGTAATTGCAAATCCTCCATCGAACGTTTGTATTACCTTCTGGCCCCGATCATCTTTACTTCCCCCATAGGTTTTGCTCCATAAGACTTCTCCCTGAGCGTTAAACCTAAGAAGCCAATAATCATTAACTGGAAAAATTTTGCCTGACAATAACCCATCGGTACTTTTCGTAAATCCAAGAACAGCAAACCCACCGTCTTTTGTCACAATTACGGATTGAGCTGTTTCCTCATCAGAACCCCCTATGTTTTTTATCCAATCCAATTCTCCCGCGAAAGGTGCAATAGGCCTCGCTTCCTCAAAACTTTCGATGGTATCCCTTGAACAACCTATGACGAGAATTAAAATAGATAAAAAGAAAAAATTCTTCATTTTCAATTAGTTTTTACCAGAACGAATAAACCAAGGTTTATATCGCTTGCGATAATCTTTCCACTCTCAAAGGAAGTAAACGAACTCCATACCCCATCAAACGTGGCGTTATTGTTGTTTGGAAACGTATCAAAAAATGCCTTCTCTTCTAAGGGTCCGCTTTCTATACCAGATATATCAATCACCCTTATACCTGCCGTATAGTTGGCCAAATAAAACTCGTTCTCACTAACATATCCATTGTGGTCTATTGCAGGGGTGGGGCCAAAGTAAGTACTGTGTAAAAGTGGATTATCTAAATCACTGAAATCGAAAATCAAGGTGCGAGAATTAAAGCCAAAATCCACTTCATCCAATTCATCTCCCAGTATAAAATACCTTTGATCTTCTGTAAACCAACCCTGATGGGTATAACCAATGTTGCCATAGTCAAATGAGGTAATCAATTGTGGATCATCTTTATTGGTCACATCAACAATACCTATCATATTTTCGTTCGCTCCTACCAGTAATTCTCTCCCCGCGTAGTCCATATCAGGCCCAATATAGGTTATAACATGAGCATCATGGGTATAGCCACTTTCGCCATAACCCCCTGCAGAAACAGGGTTCGCTGGGTCGTTTATATCTATGAAATGAGCACCTCCACTATAGATGTCGTTTCTATTTGTGCCTACCACGTAGGCATAACCAGTTTCTTCATTTATTGCAATATTATGGGCATTGCCAAAACCTGTGAATCTGGAGGTAGCGTTAAAAACAACTGGAGGCTCGCTTACCTGAGCTAACTGAGTTAAATCAAAAACTTGCATCCCATGGGCAGCAGCTTCTGAAACTACAAAGGCATGGTTCTCAAAGACTTTAACATCCCTCCATCCGCTGGATGTAGTTGCAGTAGGCAGTTTGCCTAAATATACAAGTTCCTCGTCATTCGAAATATCAACAAAGGCAATGCCATTATCCAGACCTACCAAAGCATATTCTTTAGAATTGTTAGGGTCTGTCCACCCCCAAATATCATTCGCTGAAGAAGCTTGCATTTCTTCTAAGGTAACAATCCCTAATAAATCAATGTCCTTGCATGGGAAAATACTTGCAAAACCATTTACGCATGGCGTAGACCCATCTGGTAATATAATTGGTGGAGAAGTAATCTCCGGGTCCTCAGGTTCATTTTCTACAATTGGCAACTCAACTGTTCCATTATCGTTGGAACATGCCAAAAGGAAATGCAGTGCAAGAAAAAGTAAATACTTCTTTTTCATCAAGTTAAAATTTAGCAAATCTTTTGAGTATAAAGATACTATATTATTCCCATCACCTTATTTTTGTAACATGTTTGAAAACAAAGAATCAGAAAAGACTACTTTGGATAAGCTTGGAGAATTTGGTTTAATTGAAAAGTTAACAACCGGATTTTCACTTAAAAACAAAGGGTCTTTAAAAGGTATAGGTGATGACGCAGCAGTCTTAGACTTCGAAGAAGAAACCTGTGTTGTGTCTACCGATATGTTGCTGGAAGGTATTCACTTTAATCTCAGCTACATGCCTTTAAAACATTTAGGGTATAAGGCAGTAATTGTAAATCTATCAGACCTTTATGCGATGAATGCACTTCCTACGCAAATTACGGTATCTGTAGCAGTTTCAAACCGCTTTTCCTTAGAAGCACTGCAAGAATTATACAAAGGGATAAAGCAGGCATGTAAAATCTACAATGTCGACTTAGTCGGTGGAGATACCACTACGTCACAAACTGGCTTAGTTTTGAGTATTACAGCTTTAGGGAAGGCAAGTAGAAAAGATTTAGTTTATAGGAACGGCGCTAAGGAAAATGACTTGTTGGTAGTAAGTGGAGATTTGGGTGCGGCCTATATGGGTTTACAAGTTTTAGAGAGGGAAAATGAAGTCTTTAAAGTAAATCCGAATAGTCAACCAGATTTATCTCCTTACAGTTATATCATTGAAAGGCAATTAAAGCCTGAAGCAAGAAAAGACATCGTAGAACTACTGAAAAAGTTAGAGGTACATCCAACGTCGATGATTGACATAAGCGATGGACTGTCTTCAGAAATTCTTCACTTATGTGATAATAGTAAGGTAGGTTGCAACCTTTATGAAGACAAAATTCCCATAGACCCAACAGTAATTTCTACCTGTGAAGAGTTTAAGTTAGATTCCACTCTTGTAACACTAAGTGGAGGAGAGGACTATGAATTACTTTTCACCATAGACCAAAAAGAATTCCCGAAAATAAAGGGCAATCCAAACTTAACTGTAGTGGGGCATATAACAGAGAAGAATGAAGGAGCTCACTTAGTTTCCAGGAATAATTCTAAAATCCCAATCACCGCTCAGGGTTGGAATCCTTTTGCCACGGCATAATTTAAGCGACTTGTTGGTGTTCTGAAGTTCTGTGTCTTTTCTGATATAATTCTTCCAATACTTGATTTATTTCTTGAAGTTCTGGCGTAAGAACGGAGAGATTTCCGCTGACATCTGTCGTGACTTCTTTACTGCAGTGAACGCATTTGTATTCCTTTATATGGGAAGTTACTTTTTTTGAAACGACATAGTGATGTCCGAAAATACTGCAAAACAATCTCTTCATAGAAGTAGGTTTAAAATATAACTTGACGATTGGGACGACTTTTAAAGGTCTGCTTTTTTGTAAATAAAAGAACCAATTTAAACTGCTTCTTTATTTCATAAATATCAACGTGTGCAGTCTAACTTTTATTGAGTGCGTACTTTAAAATTTTTATCTTTTTCGATAAACGTACCTTTAGACAATTTCAATTTGCTTTCTTTACTCTTAAAAATACTGTCAAATTCTTTTTCGTTTATCTTCTTTTGAATAGCCAATTATGAAAAAAACCAAAGAACTTTTTATTATTTCTTTTGCTCTGTTTTCCTTATTCTTCGGAGCCGGAAATCTTATTTTACCACCGCTACTCGGATTTAATACTGGAGAACTTTGGTGGCTTGTTGCATTTGGTTTTTGTTTGTCTGCAGTTTTCATCCCAATCTTAGGTGTTCAAGCATATTCCAGGTTGCAGGGTACTATGTTTGATTTTGGCAAAAAGGTTTCCCCCTTATTTAGCATACTTTTCTGTTTTATTATATACACCATTGCCATAGTCTTACCTTCACCAAGAACTGCTTCAGTTACTCATGAAATTGGCATTGCTCCTCTTTTTGATTCCCCTCCTTTACTTACAAGTGTAATCTATTTTGTTTTGGTCTTTCTCTTCGTAATGAACAGATCAAAAATTCTTGAAATTATTGGTAAATGGTTGACACCAGGTATTCTTATAATTCTGGTCTTTATTATTGGAAGAGCCTTTTTTTCTGAATCTACAATAAGTCTTGATAGCACTTTAGCTAATCCTTTTACGGAAGGTGTCTTAGAAGGGTATCAAACATTTGACGCGATAGGCGCCATTGTTGCGGGAGGAGTAATCATTGTTTCCGTAAACTTAGGTTTTCCAAAAGCAAATTTTGAACAAAAAAAAGATGTAATCTCAAAAGCAGGGTGGATCGCAGGCTTGGGTCTTTTATTGGTTTACACCGGCCTTATTTTTTCAGGAGCCATATTTCGGTCGCAATTCGAGACCTCTATTTCAAGAACCAATTTACTCAAAGGAATAAGTGAAATAACCCTAGGAGCGCAGGGTGATTTATTATTGAGTATTTTAGTCAGTCTCGCCTGTTTCACTACCTGCGTTGGTATTGTTGCTGGTACCGCAGATTATTTTCAATCCAGATTGCCTAAACGTAAAATGACCTATCTGCTAACAGCATTTATAAGTTGTCTGATTGGAATAATCATTGGGCAATTAGACGTTGCGAAAATAATTGAAGTCGCTATTCCTGTTTTAATAATCATTTATCCCTTAACCATTGTTTTAATTCTGTTAAACGTTCTTCCACTTAAAGTAACTTCTGAAATTGTCTTTAAAGTAGTTGTATTTACTACTGTAGTTTTTAGTATTCCAGATTTGCTTATAAGCCTAGGTTATCAAGATAGCTTGATTAGTCTTACTGCCTGGATCCCTTTCGCGAATTATAAAATAGGATGGTTAGTGCCCGCAATTATATCTTTTGTAGTGGCCAATGGGATACATTTTTCCAAAATTGACAAGTCCTAAGCATTCATAAGGCTTTCTATCTCATCGCATTCAATTGGTATCCTATCCATTAAATTTACAGGATCAGCATTATTTGTGAGTACCACATCATCTTCCAGACGGATCCCAAAACCTTCTTCAGGAATATAAATTCCTGGTTCTACTGTAAAAACCATATTTGCTTTCATAGGAGTCTTTAGTGCTCCATAATCATGTGTGTCCAATCCCAGGTGATGACTAGTTCCATGCATAAAGTATTTTTTATAAGCAGGCCATTCTTTCGACTCCTTGGCAACATCGGAAGGTGATAGTAACTTTAAGTCTATAAGTGCCGAAGTCATCAGTTTACCAACTTCTATGTGATATTCGGACCATAAAGTTCCAGGTCTTAGCATTTTCGTGGCCTCGTTCTTTACTTTTAAAACTGCCTCGTAAACTGCTCTTTGTCTTTCAGAAAATCTACCACTAACAGGTATAGTTCTAGTCATATCACTTGAATAGTTTGCATACTCCGCTCCTACATCCATCAGTATAAGGTCACCGCTTTTACACTGTTTATTATTCTCTATATAGTGAAGTACATTGGCGTTTTTTCCGGATGCTATAATAGGTGTATAGGCAAAGCCTTTAGATCTATTTATAATAAACTCATGTAAAAATTCTGCTTCCAGCTCATATTCCCAAATACCTGGTTTTGTTACTCCCAGGATCCTTCTAAAACCCTTTTCCGTAATAAGGCAAGCCTTTTTGATAAGATCAATCTCTTGTGGTTCCTTGACACCTCTAATTTCTTGTAAGATTGGATTGCTTTTGGCTACCTGATGGGCTGGATACTGTTTTTTTGCTTTTAGTATAAACCTGTCTTCTCTCGTTTGTGTTTCTACATTCTGCCTATAATGCTCATTCGTATTGAGATATATAACTTCCGATTCGGTCATTAATCCAAAGAAAATTTTATCAAAATCGCTTAACCAATACACACTCTCGATACCAGAAACACTAGTAGCTTGACTCTTGGTCAGTTTTGCCCCTTCCCAAATGGCTATATGCTCATTTGTTTCTCTTACGAAAAGTACTTCCCTATGTTTTTCCTCCATAGAATCAGGAAACAACAACAAGATAGATTCTTCCTGATCAATTCCGCTTAAATACAAGATATCACTATGCTGATGAAATGGCATTGTACTGTCTGCACTTATGGGATATATATCATTAGAGTTAAATACAGCTATACTTTTTGGCTTCATTTTAGCCATAAACTTCTTTCTATTCTTAACAAATAGCTCTTTGTCTATTGGGTCGTATTTCATCTTTCAGGTGTTTTCTCAAAAATAGGGATAAGCCTTATGACCACAAAGGAGATAATCATATTTACAGGAAAACAGTTTTAAGCTTGCTGATTTTCGATCTGATCCTGAATAATTTCATTTTTTCAACAATTATTGAGCAGAATTCAAAGGGAAATTGCTTCTGGACTAAAATAACTCAAGCCTGTTTCTTAAAATCAATCTAAATACTAATCTTAGTAGGGTTCAAGTTTGTTAATCATTTGGTTCTGACTTAAATTTGATATTCTAAATAAAATGCAATGAGTACTGTAATCAAATCTTCTATAGCCCGAAAACTTGTAATGGCACTTTCGGGTATTTTTTTGGTATTCTTTTTGGCGCTTCATGTAACCATAAATTTTACCTCTGTAGTATCTCCAGATCTATTTAACACTTGGTCTCACTTTATGGGATACAATGGGTTGGTTCAATATATAATGCAACCAATTTTAATCGCCGGAGTTATCGTTCATTTTGTTATGGGAATTGTCTTAGAGATTCAAAACAACAAAGCTAGGTCTATAAAGTATGTCAAATATAAAGGAGGTGCCAATGCTTCTTGGGTCTCCCGAAATATGATTATTACCGGCTTAGTGGTTTTAGCATTTTTAGGCTTACATTTCTATGATTTTTGGGTTCATGAAATGACCTACAAGTACATCGAAGCGAATCCACAAGATCCGACAAGATATTACGAGGAGACCGTAATGAAATTTGAGCCAATGTGGCGAACTCTTATCTATGTGATTTCATTTGTATTATTAAGTCTTCATCTGTGGCATGGTTTCGCCTCTTCTTTTCAGAGTATGGGAATTAATAATAAATACTCTCCAACAATAAAAAATATTACCAAAGCATATGCATTAATAGTTCCATTGGCATTTATTTTCATTGCACTTTATCATCATTTTAACCCTATAACGCATTAAGTATGGGAATCTTGAACTCGAACATTCCAAGCGGTCCATTGGCCGAGAAATGGACAAAGCATAAAAACGAAATTAATCTGGTTAACCCTGCTAATAAACGAAATATCGATATTATCGTTGTTGGCACTGGACTTGCCGGTGGCTCTGCTGCGGCTTCACTTGCAGAATTAGGCTATAATGTAAAAACATTTTGTTATCAGGACTCACCTAGAAGAGCTCACTCCATTGCCGCTCAAGGAGGCATCAACGCTGCAAAGAATTATCAAGGAGATGGGGATAGCAATTATCGCCTCTTTTATGATACGGTTAAGGGAGGGGATTATCGCTCCAGGGAAGCTAATGTTTATAGACTTGCCGAAGTCTCTAGTAATATTATAGACCAATGTGTTTCACAGGGTGTTCCTTTTGCCAGAGAATACGGAGGGTTGCTAGATAACAGATCATTTGGTGGTGTGTTAGTGTCCCGAACTTTTTATGCTAAAGGACAAACTGGCCAGCAATTATTATTAGGTGCTTATGCTGCCATGAACAGACAAATTCACAGGGGGAAAATAAAATCGTACACAAGGCATGAAATGTTAGACCTTGTACTTGTAGATGGTAAAGCAAGAGGAATTATTGCAAGAGATCTTGTCAGTGGAGAAATTGAACGACATTCAGCTCATGCCGTCGTTATTGCTTCTGGTGGTTATGGGAATCTATTTTTTCTTTCTACCTATTGTATGGGTGCTAATGTAATGGCTGCATGGCGTACACACAGAAGAGGTGCCTTCTTTGCCAATCCTTGTTTTACACAAATTCACCCAACTTGTATTCCAGTTTCCGGGGAACATCAATCCAAACTAACGTTGATGTCAGAGTCTTTAAGGAATGATGGAAGAATATGGGTTCCAAAAAAATTGGAGGATGCACAGGCCATTCGTGAAGGAAAATTAAAACCTACCCAGCTAAAAGAGGAGGATAGAGACTATTACCTCGAAAGAAGATATCCCGCCTTCGGGAACCTCGTTCCACGAGATGTGGCGTCACGGGCGGCCAAAGAACGATGTGATGCTGGCTTTGGTGTTAATAAAACTGGAGAAGCAGTCTTTTTAGATTTTGAATCGGCCATAATGCGATATGGGCGAGAGAAAGCCTTAACCTCAGGGCTAAAGGATGCCGATTCCTCTGTTATTCGTGATCTAGGTGAAAAAATAGTGGAGGCAAAATATGGGAATCTTTTTCAGATGTATGAAAAAATAGTAGATGAGAATCCTTATAAAACTCCTATGATGATTTATCCCGCAGTTCACTACACAATGGGTGGATTATGGGTAGACTATAACTTACAAACTACTATTCCTGGTTGTTATGCCGCTGGTGAAGCTAACTTTAGTGATCATGGCGCTAACAGATTGGGAGCTTCGGCTTTAATGCAAGGTTTAGCTGATGGGTATTTTGTGCTACCGTACACCATTGGTGATTATCTGGCAGATGATATTCGAACGGGTGCTATTCCAACAGATTCTAAGGAGTTTGATGATGCAGAAAAAGAAGTTCGGGAAAGAATTCAAAAACTTATGAATGCCAACGGAAAGAATTCTGTAGACTATTATCACAAGAAGTTGGGCAAAATAATGTGGAATAAATGTGGTATGTCTAGGAATGCTGAAGGTCTGAAAGAAGCCATGGAGGAAATTTCCGCTTTGCGAAAGGACTTTTGGGAAAATGTTAAAGTTCCAGGCTCACCAGATACTAAAAATCAAGAGCTTGAAAAAGCCGGCAAGGTTGCAGATTTTCTGGAAATAGGGGAACTATTTGCGAAGGACGCTTTAGAGAGAAATGAATCTTGTGGTGGACACTTTAGAGAAGAGTATCAAACCCCGGAAGGAGAGGCTCTAAGAGATGATGAGAATTACAAATTTGTCTCGGCTTGGGAATACAAAGGGGAACCGAAAGATGCTAAATTACACAAAGAAGACCTAGTTTATGAAAATATTGAGCTAAAGACTCGATCCTATAAATAATATTGCTATGAAGATTTATCTTAAAATTTGGCGTCAAAAAGACGCATCCACAAAAGGTAGTTTAGTGGATTACACCATGGACAATGTAGAAGGTGATATGTCTTTTTTAGAAATGTTAGACATTCTTAATGAAGACATTATCGCTAAAGGAGAAGTGCCAATTGAATTTGACCACGATTGCAGAGAAGGTATTTGTGGTACTTGTTCATTGCAGATCAATGGTCGTCCTCACGGTCCAGACAGATTAATTACGGCTTGTCAATTACATATGAGAAGTTTTAACGATGGGGACACTATTGTAATTGAACCCTTTAGGGCTAAGGCGTTTCCTGTGGTTAAAGACCTGATTGTCGACAGAGGGTCATTTGATCGCATTCAGCAGGCAGGCGGCTTTATTTCAGTAAATACTTCTGGACGTCCTGTAGACGCAAATGCTATCCCTATCGAAAAAGAGTATGCCGATAAGGCATTTAACGCTGCCGCATGTATTGGATGCGGAGCATGCGTAGCCGCTTGTAAAAATGCAAGTGCCATGCTGTTTACCTCTGCTAAAGTTTCGCAATTTGCCTTGTTGCCTCAAGGAAAAGTAGAAGCTGCTGAACGGGTACAGAATATGGTTAGACAAATGGATTTAGAAGGGTTTGGCAACTGTACCAATACCGGGGCTTGCGAAATTGAATGTCCAAAAGGAATTTCACTGGAAAATATTGCCAGAATGAATAGGGAGTACTTAAGCGCCTCTATTAAGAGTTAAGCAGAACTGAACTCCATAAAACTAAAACCCGGTTATATACTAACCGGGTTTTTTCTGTTTTTGACCTAAGTTTTTGCTTAAATTTAGGCAACAATACATTTCATGACTTCTCCAATACAGCCTTTCAACTCAAAACTACCAGATCTGCCAACTTCCATTTTCACAAAAATGACACAGTTGGCCAGAGAATATAATGCCATAAATATTTCTCAGGGATTTCCCAACTTTGATCCTGATCCTGAACTTTTGAATCTGGTGAACAAGGCCCTATTAAGTGGTTATAATCAATATGCACCGATGGGTGGAATATACAGTCTTCGAGAAATTATTTCAGAGAAAATTGAAACCCTATATGGCGCCACCTACAACCCCGCATCAGAAATCACTGTTACCGTTGGAGCTACACAGGCAATTTATACGGCAATTGCCGCTTTCATTTGGCCTGGAGATGAGGTCATTGTTATAAAACCAGCATACGACTGTTACGAGCCTGCAATCAAGGCCAATGGTGGCAGGACAGTATTAATTCAACTGGAAGGAAAAGATTATAAACTAAACTGGGACAATTTTAGAGCAAACTTAAATGAAAAAACCAGGATGGTAATCCTAAATACACCCCACAACCCTAGTGGTAATGTATTTACACATGAGGAGATGCTTCAACTACAAGATTGTCTTAAGAATACTAATACTATTTTACTAAGTGATGAGGTATACGAGCATATTGTCTTCAATGGTTCATTCCATAATAGTGTTTCCAAATATCCCGATTTATATCAAAGAAGTTTAGTGTGCTCCTCTTTTGGCAAGACGTTTCACGCCACCGGATGGAAAATGGGATACTGTGCTGCTCCACATGAATTGATGAAGGAGTTTCTTAAAATTCATGAATTCAATGTTTTTTGTGTGAACCATCCCTTTCAAAAAGCACTTGCTGAATACTTAAAAACACCGGAACACTATTTGAGTCTTGGAAATTTTTACCAAGAAAAGCGAGATCTTGTAACGGAGGCGATTTCTAATTCACGGTTTATTTATACGCCAAGCGAAGGTACCTATTTCCAATTATTAGACTATTCTAATATCAGTGATGAGTCTGACGTTGATTTCGCTATTCGTTTAGTCAAAGAGTACCGGTTGGCATGTATCCCCATTTCGGTTTTTAACAAAGATCTCGTAGATAACCAACAAATACGAATATGTTTTGCAAAAACTACGGATACTCTATTGCGCGCCACAGAAATATTAAACCGACTCTAATCTAAAGCTTCATAGACTTTTTGCATAAAAGCACCTATTTTCGATGGTTCCAACCACCTTGTCACCACGACCAAATCATTTTCCTTATCAATAACAATAAAATTGCCTCCAAATCCGGCAGCATAAAATATATCTTCAGATAATCCTTCCCAATGTCTATCGCCCTTTTTATTAAGCCACCACATATATCCATAATTCTTATTTGGTACAGAGGGTGTAGTTGCCTTTGATATCCAATCCGCGCTAAGTATCCTTTCATCTTTCCAGACCCCATCATTAGCAAACAGTAAACCAAATCTTGCCATATCCTCAGTGCTTATAAAAATACCCCCTCCAGAATGTCCACCTCCGGTAACAGACTTCATTTGGTAACCATCAATCACTGTCCAGGCATTGTCGTACCCAAACCAACGCCATGTGGTAGAAGCCCCTATTTTATCCATTATATTTTCCTTTAATACACTCGGCAATGGTGCTCGCCATATATGGGTAAGGGCATAGGCCAAGACATTAACTCTAACATCATTGTATTCCATAAAGCTCCCAGGCTCTTTTAGTTCCCTATTTTTCCAATCGTCCAGACTTCCTTCTTTAGGCGGACGGTCGGCCCAATCCTTTACACCCCATAATGACCCAGACCAATCTGAATTTTGCTGTAATAGATTCTCCCAAGATATCTTTGAATTGTGATCTCCTCTAAAGGTTCCGTCCCAAATGTAACTACCTGCTTTATCCGTGGTGCTCGAAATGAGCTTTCTATCAACTGCAACCCCGGCAATTGTAGATAAGAAACTTTTTGTAACACTAAATGTCATGTCTACCCTTTTTGTATCTCCCCAAGAATCAACTAAATAACCTTTTCTTAGAATCATCCCAGCAGGACCCCCACGTTTCTTTGTTGGTCCTAATATTTCATGAAAAGGTTCTCTTTCAAATCCCTTTAAAATTGCGATACGCAAGTCCCTGGAGCCAGAGTATTCATTATCCTTAGCGAAGTCTATAGCGCTTTGAAGTTTTGATGCATTTATCCCTAATTCTTCGGCTTTGATTTGTTGCCATTGCGAATTTCTATTAGGAAAATAATCCTTTTCTTGGGCTACGCCCATGTTGCTAAAAACCAATAAACACAAGAAAGTCCAATAATATTTTTGCATGTCGAAGTATTACATTTCTAAGGTAGGTAATTTGAGTTTCATAAGCCAGTCCATCTGTCTATCTCTGCCAATATAGTAAGGATGCTTACCAAACTTTTCAAATCCATTATTTTCATAAAACCTAATGGCTGCTGCATTCTTTTGCCATACACCAAGCCATATATAGTCTTTCTTAAGGTCCTGTGCTAAGTCCTTAATAAAAGCTATCATTTTCTTTCCGACATACTTTCCCTGAAAAGCCTTCTTTACATAAATCCGTTCAATTTCCAGACCACTATCCTCTCCTATATCTGTTTGAGCAGCAAATTGATTAACTTTAAAATAACCAACGGTACTTGTATTTTCCTTTACCAAATAGAAGAAGGTATTAGAGTTATTTAACTCTTTTACTATTTGTGCTACGGAAAATGCCTGTTTTATATAATTATCAAAATCTATTGGATTATTGTCCTTTTTAAAGGCATCTATAAATGTAGTTCTGCCGATAGATGCCAATTCTTTCGCTTCCCCCAAGGAACATTTTAAAAACTCCAATAGCATACTATAAAAATAGAAAAAGGAGTCGTACATTATATACAACTCCTCTTTAAACACTAATAAAATTTTTTTTACAGCATAAACAGCTTTTTGACTAACATCAAAATGCCACTAAAATATTCATTTTGATATACCTGCACTTCCTGTTCAAATGGTCTGCTATCAATTTGGGTTTCCATAGTTCTAAATTGGTTAACTTATTAAGAAATGATTTGGGAAGTTCCTTAAAAGAACTGCTTAAAGATAATACAGCATTTAATTGGTAAGTGAAATATGTTGTGAACCGAGTATTTTTTGTTGTGTAATAGAAACTTACAAAATCCCCATACGATAAAAGGTATAAAATCATCGTTAAACGACCATTTCAGGAACCTCGTCCGGAATAATCAAATTTCCTTCTGTCGCATTTTTAATAGCATCGACGCTAATACCAGGAGCTTTTTCTAATAATAAAAACCCTTCATCAACCACTTCTAAAACAGCCAAATTGGTAACAATTTTTTTTACGCAACCCACTCCTGTTAAGGGAAGAGTACACGACTTCAAAAGCTTTGACTCTCCTCTTTTATTGGTATGCATCATGGCAACAATAATGTTCTCAGCCGAAGCAACAAGATCCATGGCTCCTCCCATACCCTTGACCATTTTTCCGGGGATTTTCCAATTGGCAATGTCCCCTGTTTGGGAAACTTCCATGGCACCTAAGATAGTAAGGTGAACATGTTTTCCACGAATCATGCTAAAACTCAATGCGGAATCAAAAAAGGAAGCGCCAGGAAGTGTAGTTATGGTCTGTTTACCAGCATTGATGATATCGGGATCCTCTTCTCCCTCAAAAGGGAAGGGTCCCATTCCCAAAACCCCGTTTTCACTTTGAAAATCGACCTGTATCTTGGGATTGACATAATTTGCCACCAAGGTGGGAATACCTATGCCGAGATTTACATAATATTTATCCTGAATCTCTTGTGCAATACGTTTGGCGATCCCAATTTTATCTAGCATACCTGTAATGATTAAAACATATTACTTTTTCGATCTAACTGTCCTTTGTTCTATCCTCTTTTCATAGTCATTCCCCTGAAATATTCTTTGAATAAATATTCCGGGAATATGAATGTCATTCGGATCTAAACTGCCCGCAGGAACTAATTCTTCTACCTCAGCTACTGTTATCCCAGCCGCCCCGCACATACAAGGGTTAAAATTTCTGGCGGTACCTTTAAAAATCAGGTTTCCAGCCTCATCTCCCTTCCATGCTTTTACAAAGGAAAAATCTGCCTTAAATGCCTCTTCCAGCACATACATTTTGCCATCAAAGTCTCTGGTTTCTTTATCTGACGCCACTTCGGTCCCGAAGCCGGCAGGTGTATAAAACGCCGGAATACCAGCCTGAGCTGCTCGGCATTTTTCTGCAAGAGTTCCTTGAGGTGTAAGCTCTACTTCTAACTCCCCACTTAACATTTGTCTCTCAAATTCATCATTTTCACCAACGTAAGACGAGATCATCTTTTTTATCTGATGTCCTTGTAGTAAAAGACCCAAGCCAAAGTCATCCACTCCGGCGTTATTGCTTATACAAGTAAGACCTGACACCTTCAGTCGTACTAGTTCATTAATCGCATTCTCTGGAATACCACATAATCCGAAACCCCCTAACATAAGAGTCATGCCATCGGAAACATCTGCGAGTGCCTCTTTCGCACTCTCTACGGTTTTTGAAATCATATGACTTAAGATACTAAGAAAAATTTACATCCTGAGATGCCAACCTAAAGATATGGTTTAGTATCTCTCACAAAAAGGGCATGGATAAAAACTAAAGATAATTTATTAAAAGTCTAGATCCTCAAGATCTTCTTCAAAAATAAGTTTCTCCTCTTGTTCCTCTTCAGTATTAGAACAATCTATTCTAATAGAAAGGTCTTCTGGCTTTAGAAATTCGTCCTTAGAAACACCGAGCTCCTCATTTTCATAGTTACTTCTCATATACAAGGCCCATATTGGAAGTGCCATGGAGGCTCCCTGACCGTATAGTATAGATTTAAAGTGCACCGAACGTTCTTCTCCACCAACCCATACTCCTGTAACCAGGTTGGGAACCATCCCCATAAACCAACCGTCGCTCTGGTTTTGAGTAGTACCTGTCTTACCCGCTATTGGATTGGTAAATTCGTATGGATATCCGGTAATAATCTCCTTGTAGACCGTTTGATCTTTACTGGCATTCGTCCTTAATCGCACCCCGGAACCTCCTTCGGTAACACCCTCCATAAGGTTAATCATTGCATAAGCAACATCCTTACTTAAGACATCTTTTGTTTCCGGAACATATTCATAAAGTACGGTTCCATTTTTATCTTCTATTCGCGTCACCATGACAGGTTTTACATAAACACCCTGATTGGCAAAAGTTCCATAGGCCCCAACCATTTCATAGACATTGAATTCCTCTGTTCCCAGAGCTATGGCGGGCACCGGAAGAATATCTTTCTTAAGCCCTAGATCCTGTACGATAGAAACTACAGGTTTTGGTCCTACCCTATCTATTAATTGTGCGGTAACTGTATTTACAGAATTAGCTAATGCGTGTTTTAAGGTAAACATCTTACCAGAATACTTCCCATCCGAATTTTTTGGACACCAAGGTTCCAGATTACCATGTTTCCCAGCTTCAATACAGTATTGGCTATCGGGTAAAACATCGCAAGGAGATAATCGCAATTGATCAATAGCAGCCGCGTATACAAAAGGTTTAAAAGTAGATCCCGCTTGTCTGGATCCTTGAATCACATTGTCGTATTGGAAGTGTCTATAATTTATTCCTCCAACCCAGGCTTTAACATGACCTGTTTGTGGCTCCATAGACATCATAGCCGCTCTCAAAAAGGTTTTATAATACCTAATAGAGTCTCTAGGTGTCATAATAGTATCCTTTTCCTTGTTGGGGCTATTCCAATTAAAAACCGTCATTTCAGTTTCCTGGTCAAATGATTTCGTAATTTCTTCTTCTGACTTACCGTTGGCCTTCATTACTCTCCATCGTTCTGAAGTACGCATTGCACGTCTCATAATGGAAGCTATCTCCTCTTTTTCCAGATCTAAAAACGGTGTTGTTGGATTTCTTTTAACTGTATTTTGATGAAAAAACTCTTTTTGTAGTCTTTTCATATGGGCGTATACGGCATCTTCTGCATTTTTCTGCATTCTTGAGTCGATAGTAGTATATACCTTTAGACCATCCAAATAAATATTCCATTTATCTCTTTCTCCCTTTAAAGCTGGTTTTGGGTTATTCTCTATCCACTCTTTCAAAAAACCTTGCAAATACATTCTGAAATACGTAGCAAGGCCAACACTATGAGATTCTGGATTATAATTAATATCCAACTTAAGCGCCTGTAAAGAATCACTTTGTTTTTCTGTTAAGAAGTCATATTTGGCCATCTGACTCAAAACAGTATTTCTCCTGTCCAAAACCAAAGTCTCCCGTCTCAAAGGATTGTAAAGGGAAGAATTCTTTAACATGCCCACCAAGACAGCTGATTCTTCTGTTTTAAGTTCAGACGGTTCTTTGCCAAAATAAATTCTGGCAGCAGACCGAATTCCATCCGCATTATTACCAAAATCATAGGTGTTCATATACATTGCAATAATCTCATCCTTTGTATACTGTCTCTCTAATCTTGTGGCAATTACCCATTCCTTTACTTTCTGTATAATTCTTCCGGGAACACCACCAGAAATACGTTTGGTAAATAATAGTTTAGACAATTGTTGTGAAATAGTACTTGCTCCTCCCTTTTGTCCTAAAAAGACCAAAGCTCTTAATGTCCCTCTGGCATCAATTCCAGAATGATCATAATATCGGGCATCCTCTGTTGAAACCAGTGCCTGAACCAAATTTTCCGGAAGGTCGTCATAAGAAACTGGTGTCCGATTATCATCCAGATAAAATTTTCCCAGAGTAACACCATCAGAGGAAATAATTTCGGTCGCTAAATTTGTTTGTGGATTTTCAAGTCGCTCAAACGTGGGCATTTCACCAAATACACCCCATGCAGCTAATTGAAAAATTAAGAACACTAAGAATACTCCTGATACAAATAGAATCCAAAACCATTTGATAAACTTATTAAAGTTTGGAGTTTTTTTACCTTTCCGGGCTTTTGCCATAACCTAATTACGCTTTTCTATTGAGAACCCAACATCTGTAATACCTTCAAGATCTATAATCCCTTCAGAGACTCCATTTTTTCGCATTGCATGAGAGAGTTCTAACATATATACGCCATTAACGGAAAAATTGACGTTTTCCTTATACCAAAGTTTATTTTCTTTTATACTTCCAAGTCCTTTTCCCAGCCATTGTCCGTCTGGAGCTGCCATTTGAAATTCTAAGGTATCTCGTTGTACTTTTCCATCAGGACTAGTTAAATCTGCAATTAAAAAGAGATTGCTATATGGAAAAGTGTTGTCATTTCTAATATCAATAAATAAATCGTAGCTACTTAGACTATCTTCTGGAGTGAAGGTAAACTGTTTTTTGTCTTCTTTACTCCAAATTGCAGAAGGATTAGACTGATATTCCGAAACAACCAATTTCGATTCACATGAAAAAAACAGAGCAATCAATATAAAATAGAGAAGTAGTTTAGGCATTTCTTGCAGGTCGTTTTCTATTGTTTCTTCGCTTGTTTTTCTTTCTCTTGTTTTTTCGATTTGGGCGATCGAACCTTGTCAGACTATCTTGCCCAACAACATTCTCAAAAATCAACTTCTCTTCTTTAATATTCTCAACGGCATATGCCTCCAAACTTGGTACGGGTTTTTTAGCTTTGTTCTTAGCCTTAATTTCTTGGACTTGTTCTTTAGTAAGCGTATGCCAGGTAGAAGGATCTTCTTTATAGGAAAACCATAATGTCCCTTTAAATATATCCGTTTTTTGACAAAAAGCAACCCCTTTCTCTGTGTATAGTTTGCTATCTGGACTCGGGAAATCCTTTAAAGCTTCCAGGTATAAATCTAGCTCATAATTTAAACAACATTTCAATTTTCCACATTGACCGGCCAATTTTTGTGGGTTGAGCGATAATTGCTGATAACGAGCTGCAGAGGTGCTAACGGAACGAAAATCGGATAACCAAGTGGAGCAGCACAACTCTCTTCCACAGGAACCTATTCCACCAAGTCTTTGTGCTTCCTGCCTGTAACCTATCTGACGCATTTCAATACGAATACCAAATGCCTTTGCCATATCTTTAATAAGCTGTCTGAAATCTACTCTCTCTTCTGCAGTATAATAAAACGTTGCCTTAGACCCATCGCCTTGAAATTCAACATCCGATATTTTCATTTGAAGTTGCAAAAGAATTGCCATTTCTCTCGCCCTCTTTTTTATTTCTTCCTCTTTATCCCTGCATCTTTGCCATTTATCAATATCTTTTTGATTGGCCTTTCGATAAATTTTTGGAATTTCCTCTTCTTCAAATTGGTACTTTTTCTTTTTCATTTGAACCTTAACCAGCTCACCGGTCAAAGTTATGAGACCAATGTCATGGCCAGTTTTAGCCTGTGTGGCAACTATATCTCCAATGGTCAGAGGTAAATTATTAGCGTTTCTAAAAAATTCTTTACGACTATTTTTAAAACGTACCTCAACACAATCGAAAGGAGACTCTCCAGAAGGAAGAGACATATTAGACAGCCAATCGAATACAGTAAGTTTGTTACATCCATCAGAGCCACAAGTTCCGTTATTCTTGCATCCTCTTGGTTGTCCGTCCTTTGAGGTCGAACAATTGGTACAACCCATAGTATATATCTTGATTTAGTATTAGACCTATTATCTTATTACTAAATGTAGGTTCATATTAATTTAATACAGGTAAAGATAGCATTTTTATCGGTCATTAAAAGGCCTAATAGGGTTGTTCATTTGAACCCTTCTAGTTTCAATTGATTCTAAGAGTAAAGCATAGGGTGGCGCTATTCACAATAATTTTTCCATGAATCGTTGAAAATACTATTTCTTAAACTTAAGTACCTCTGATCTGCCCTTTTTAAATATCTTGTTACTTACTGTTTTGCCTTTTCTCAAGGCTTTTTGTTCTTCATAGGGTAGTTCATGAATTTCTTTGCATTGGTCACTACAGCATTCATTCATCTTACTTCTACACTTTGGACACTGAATAAATAGAAGGTGACAGGCTTCATTGGCACAATTTACATGTGTATCGCATGGCGCTCCGCACTGATGACATCTTGCGATGACATCGTCCGTAATCCGCTCCCCCCTTCTGTGATCAAAAACAAAGTTTTTCCCAATGAATTTATTCTCTAAGTCTTTCTCTTTTACCTGCCTGGTGTATTCGATAATACCACCTTCTAACTGAAAGACGTTTTTAAATCCCTTGTGTTTATAATATGCGCTTGCTTTCTCACACCGAATGCCCCCGGTACAATACATTACAAGGTTCCGATTTTCTTTATATGGAGATAGTTCTTCTTCAATAATATCCAAAGAATCTCTAAACGTGTCCACATCCGGAGTAATAGCATTCTTAAAATGTCCGATTTCACTTTCATAGTGATTCCTCATATCGACTAATACGGTATCTGGACTTTCAATTAACTTGTTGAATTCTTCGGCTCCAACATGAATCCCTTTTTTTGTAACATCAAAAGTTGCATCATTTAGTCCATCAGCAACTATTTTGTCCCGGACTTTGACCTTGAGTTTGAGGAAGGACTTATTGTCTTGTTCAATAGCAATATTCAATCTGACATTTTCTAGAAAAGTAATGCTATCGAGGTGATTTTTAAATTTATCAAAATAAATAGCTGGGACAGAGAGTTGTGCATTTATGCCTTCTTTGGCAACATAAATTCTTCCCAGAACATCCAATTGATTCCAGTGAATAAATAAATGATTTCTAAATATTTGTGGGTTCTGAATATGTGCGTACTTATAGAAAGATATTGTAAGTCTTTCTAAACCAGCCTTTTCAATTAGGGCTTCTCTCTCTTTCGCACTTAAAGTATTGTACAGTTGCATGCTATACCAATATTAAGTTAAGAATAAAATAAAGGACAAAATTAAGACTAAAACTGAGGGACACAAAAAAAACATACTGAATAAAAAAAGAGTCTTGAAATACAAGACTCTTTAATTGGCTATCCCTCAGCAATTTTCTTTTTCATAGAGTTGAATTTTTAAGGAGCTAACCACCACATATCTATAAAACCATATAGAATTAATACTTTATTTTGAACAACTACACCTATAGGATGCAGAATATTAAAAAGGTTGCTTACTGATTGTAAAATGCAAAAAAGAAATGGTAATTTAGCTTTCTAAAATTTAGCATCTGTTTATTATGAGTACTGCAAATGAAGCCAAGTTAAAAGCACTAAAACTAACCCTAGATAAATTAGACAAGACTTACGGAAAAGGGGCTGTCATGAAAATGGGAGATTTCGTTGCCGAAGATGTGGAGGTCATTCCGTCTGGATCCTTAGGGCTCGATATTGCGCTTGGTGTGGGAGGCTATCCCCGAGGAAGGGTAATTGAAATTTATGGCCCGGAATCTTCTGGTAAAACTACCTTGACCTTACACGCCATCGCAGCTGCTCAAAAAAATGGAGGTATTGCTGCCTTTATTGATGCAGAGCATGCATTTGATAGGTTTTATGCGGAAAAGCTCGGTGTAGATATTGATAATCTAATTATTTCACAGCCAGACCACGGGGAGCAGGCTCTCGAAATCGCTGATAATCTTATTCGCTCGGGAGCAATTGATATAGTAATTATTGATTCTGTAGCCGCTCTAACTCCGAAGAGTGAAATTGAAGGAGAAATGGGTGATTCTAAGATGGGGTTACACGCGAGACTTATGTCACAGGCTCTTAGAAAGCTTACAGGCTCGATAAGTAAGACAAATTGTACTGTGATTTTCATAAACCAATTACGTGAAAAAATTGGTGTTATGTTTGGGAATCCTGAAACTACAACTGGAGGAAATGCTCTGAAGTTTTACGCCTCAGTTAGGCTCGATATAAGGCGATCTACCCAAATAAAAAATACCGATGGCGGTGTTCAGGGAAATAAAACCAGAGTTAAGGTCGTAAAAAACAAAGTGGCCTCTCCATTTAAAACTGCCGAATTTGATATAATGTATGGGGAAGGCATCTCTAAGGTTGGTGAAATAATCGATCTCGGGGTAGAATATGAAATCGTCAGGAAAAGCGGGTCTTGGTTTAGTTATGGAGACACAAAATTGGGACAAGGCCGGGATGCTGTTAAATCCCTACTCTTGGATAACCCAGAATTACTGGAAGAATTAGAAGAAAAAATTAAACTTGCCATTAAGACGGTCAATTCATAACTTATAACGCTTTAGTGCTTTTTTTAAGCAACCATTATCTATTAACAACATCTATATAGAGAATGATGTTATTAGATAATTATGAAGAATGTATTTTTAGTTTCCCTCTGTTCAATTTTTCTCTTTTTAACGGCATGTAGTGTTGATGACAATAGTCCGAAGTACCATTTGATTCCTTTGGAAGTCTCAAGTGTTGACCTTCCTCCTTCCTTTACGTTAAATGAAGCCTATGAAATTAATGTTACCTATGATATTCCAAACGGGTGCACTTTTTTTGATGGATTCGAGATAACCCCAATTGAACAAACTACACGAAACGTTATACCTATTGGCTCGCAATTTGATGATCCAGACTGCACAGATGGTGGGCAAGAGGCAGAAAGTTCCTTTAGGTTTGTTGTATTATACACCGGCACCTATCTTTTTCGGTTTTATTCAGGTAAAGATGCCAATGGTGAAGACCAGTTTCTAGAGATAGAAGTTCCGGTAGAGGAATAATCTACTATCTTAGATGTATTAATCCAATCATAGTTTTGAGTCTGGAAGAGCTAATACAGAATTGTAAAAACGGAAATAGAAAAGCACAAGAGCTGTTATACAGAGAATATGGACCTATCCTTTTTGGGGTTTGTCTCAAATATTCAAATAATAGAGTTGAGGCGGAAGACAACTTACACGACAGTTTCATGACTATTTACGAGAAAATTGGGCAATATAAATCCCAAGGCTCTTTTCTGGGTTGGATGAAAAGAATTACTGTTAATACGGTACTTCAAAAGTATAGAAAGCAAGACTATTTAAAAGTAGTCACCGAAAATGAGGCAGAAGAAGAGGAGGAGGAATCAGAATATTATAAAATTGAATTATCGACCTTGTTACGCTATGTTCAGGAATTACCAAATAAATATCGAATTACATTTAATATGTATGTCCTGGACGGTTTTTCTCATAAAGAAATTAGCGAAAAGCTCGGCACTAGCCTTGGTACATCAAAATCAAATTTAGCCAGAGCGAGAGCCATATTAAAGAGCAGAATAACAAAAGAAAAAATAAACATTGCTTAAATTCAAAAAGCATGAAAAAAGAAAATATTGATAAGTTATATCAAAAAGAACTAAAGGATTATTCTGAAGTGCCAGATGAAAAAGTGTGGCAGGCCATTTCAGCGTCCCTGGATAAAAAAGAGAAAACCAAACGAGGAATTCCTATTTGGTGGAAAGCAGGGGCCGCCGCCGCTCTGCTCGCAATTTCATTCTTAATTTTTAATGAAATAAATAGGGAAGACTATCCTATTGAACAAATAACGGATACAGAAAATAATGCACCCTTATTGCAAGAAAAGGATCCATTAAATTCTGATATACCTTCCCAAAAAAGTGACAGATCGAATGAAAAGATTAACTCTCCGACATCAGATAACAGTAATAGATCCGAGGGTGAATCAAAAGAACTAAATAACGCATTAGCAGAAACGGATAAACCCAATTCTAAAGCACAGCAGGATAATGTAAAAGACAATGTGGTTGTAACTCCTCCTGCAAGTGATACACAAGACTTCCCAAATAATCTTGAGGATATAAATCAAGATATTGCGAAGAACGAAACGGAAAAAAATGCTCCGGATGACGCTGCTGTTGTAATTAGCAATCAGGACAGAATTGCTTTAGACAAAGACGTTTTGAAGAAGGAAAATCGCTCAAACAAGGAGAATAGAGATATAGATATACAAGACAGTTCTCGCATAGCCAGTACTAGTGCTATGGAAGATAAAAGCACGGAGCAACTTGATAATAAAAAGTCCATTTATGAGGAGATAGAGAAAAACAAAGATTTAGCTCTGGTAGAAGAAAACAGTAGGAGTAAGTGGGAACTAGGACCAACTATAGGACCAGTATATTTTAATTCCTTTGGTACTGGATCTCCAATCCATTCTAACTTTATTCCTAATTCCAAATCTGGTAATGTAAATTTAAGCTACGGGATCGGGGTGGCCTATCAGGTCGGTAAAAAAGTAAAAATCAGATCTGGGTTAAATAAAGTCGACTATAGCTATAATACTAATGACATAGCATTCTCTGCTTCCTTTACTGCCAGTTCAGGTAATCAAATGGACAATATAAACTATGTCCCCACCTCACAGAACCTTGTGGTACGGAGTGCTGAAGAGTCGAGATTACTGCAAGAATCGGCGAATGCGGAAATTGCAGCTCCCAACCCAAGTAGGGAGGGAACTATGGTTCAGGACTTTGGCTATTTAGAACTCCCATTAGAACTCAATTATGCCATTATCGACAAAAAGTTTGGCTTTAATATTATTGGGGGAATAAGTTCTCTCTTCCTCGTAAATAATTCTGTTGTTTTAGAATCAGGTGTAGGAGAAATGGAAATGGGTGAAGCAAATAATCTGAATGATATTAACCTAAGCACTAATATTGGATTGGGTTTTAGCTATAAATTCAATCCAAAGATTCAATTGAATATTGAGCCTATGTTTAAATATCAGCTAAACACTTTTTCTCAAACAGCAGGTTCTTTTCAGCCCTTTTCCGTTGGTGTTTTTACCGGACTAAATTTTGGATTATAGGGAGATTTGCCTAAAATATACTAATTGTTTTATTAAGCCTTAAGCAGCTCTTTATAAATAAGGGACCTCACTTTTTTGTTCAATGCACTGGAGTCTTTTTCAATTAAGTCTGATGTCTTAACAAAAGAAAACACTTTTGCTCTTGCTATGCCGGGGGACCCTTTGAAAAAACTAAACGGAAATCTTCTTTTGTTATCGTAAAACACAATTGGAACAATCGGTATTTTATGACTAATAGCCATTTTAAACGCTCCATCTTTAAACCTATCCAGTACTATTTCTTCTTCTGGGACTCCCCCTTCTGGAAATATACAGATGCTTAATCCTTTCTGAAGTTTCTTTTGTGCTCTTCGATATACGGCAGTTCTGCTTCTACTGTCCCCTCTATCAACCATAATACACACCCGTTTGTAGAAAAATCCAAATACTGGGATGTTGGCTAATTCTTTTTTCCCAACGAATACAAAAGGACGCCTACACACTTTTAGCATCATCATAATATCGAGCATACTCGTGTGGTTCGCTACGAGCATATAGCTTTGATTTCCCATCAACTTTTCTTCATAGGAAATCTTTGGGATGCAAAACATCCCGTATAAAACCGTATTCGCCCAAACATTACGAGCAAGCCAAAAAAATTGCGGATATAATCTTTCTGTCATTGATGTTATAATCAAAAGAGGGAGAAATAAAAATATTGGGGTGCCTACGAGAATATAAAACCAAATGCGATAGAAAACAAACCCCGTTTTTTTAACAAATTCGCGCATAAATCAAAAATAACAATTTTGGTAGGGTAAATGTATTTCTTTTACTTTTGCCGTTTAGAAGATAATATATATGGCGCGAATTCTTACAGGAATACAAAGTACCGGAACACCCCATTTAGGAAATATATTAGGGGCCATTATACCCGCAATTGAAATGGCAAAGATCAGTGATAACGAGTCTTTTCTGTTTATTGCCGACATGCATTCATTAACACAAATTAAAAGTGGGGAAGAATTAAGACAGAATACCTATGCCACGGCTGCCGCTTGGCTGGCATTTGGTTTGGACATAGATAAAACCGTGTTTTACAGACAAAGCGACGTGCCTCAAGTGACAGAGCTGTCTTGGTATTTAAGCTGTTTTTTTCCGTATCAAAGACTGACCCTTGCTCATTCATTCAAGGATAAAGCAGATCGACTTGGTGATGTGAATGCTGGCTTATTTACCTATCCAATGCTGATGGCTGCCGATATCTTGCTTTACGACGCCAATATTGTACCTGTAGGTAAAGATCAGCTTCAGCATATTGAAATGACCAGAGACGTTGCCAATAGATTCCATTCTCAAATGGGTAATACATTTGTAATACCAGAAGGTCGTGTACACGAAAATACGATGTATATACCTGGTACGGATGGCCAAAAAATGAGTAAAAGTAAAGGCAACCTTATAAATATTTTTCAGTCTGATAAAAAATTGAGGAAGCAAATTATGGGTATTATATCAGATAGTACCCCTTTAGAGGAACCAAAAAACCCGGATAGCGATACCACTTTCTTACTGTATTCTAAATTAGCCAGTGAGAATCAGCTAAAGGAAATGCGATTAAACTATTTACAAGGGAATTATGGTTATGGACATGCCAAGCAAGCGCTTTATGAACTTATGGTGGAGAAGTTTAAAGAACCTAGAGAAAAATTTGCTTATTACATGGCTAATCTGGAGGAGATAGATGCTGCTTTAACTCTAGGATCTCAAAAGGCAAAAACAGTAGCCAACTCGGTATTAAACAGAGTGAGAGAAAAAGTTGGATACTAGTAATAACAAACCAAATAGTTGGTTTTTACTAATGCTCTAAAAGGAAAAAAATAGTGACATTAGTCAATCTCGTGTACTTTATCGATTAACCGCCATTTTCAATACTATATTGAGGGAAATGTAAACACTAACAAACTTCATAGTTTGTATTCGCTTAGCGGATTTGATACATTTTCCCTGGCAAACCTTGAATTAACCCCTTTAATTCCATGCCAAATAACAAATTCAAGGTTCTATTAACAGTCAATCCACAATCTACAGATATTTGATCGACCGACTTTGTTCCCTGTTTGCTCATATAATTAAAAAGCAATTCCTCTTCCATTTCCAAATCAGTAAACAGTCGTTTTTGCTGAGTTGTTAAGTGTTGTATATCTCTATTCCAACCCAACTGCTCTGCCAAGTCATCTCCAGAGACTATCATCTGCGCCTTTTGTGTTTTTATTAGATTATTGCATCCTTCACTAAATCTGTCTGTTGTTCTACCAGGCACCGCAAAAACTTCTCTGTTATAGGAATGTGCAATATCTGCAGTTACGAGACTCCCTCCTTTACTACTTGATTCAATTACGACTGTAGCATCACTAATTCCTGCGATGATTCGATTTCTTTGTAAAAAGTTCATTCTTTCCGGAGAACTACTACTCCAAAATTCAGAATAAAACCCCCCATGATCTTGTACTGCCTTAACATATTCCAAGTGTTCTCTAGGGTAGATTTGATTCAGTCCATGTGCCAAACAAGCCACGGTTTGTAACCCATTATTTATTGCTGCCTTCTGTGCCAATATATCAATGCCATAGGCAAATCCACTTACTATCACAGGATTATATGGTTGTATGGCCTTCATCAAACTATTACAAAATTCTAAGCCGTAGCGTGTACTGTTCCTGGTTCCAACAACACTGATTATTCTCTTTTTCTCGAGGTTTATCCGCCCTTTTTGAAATAATAACAATGGTCCGTCTACACAATTAAGTAAATTTTGAGGGTAGGAGGAGTCCAAAAAAGAGCAATGCTCAATATTATTTTTTACAATATAATCATACTCCTTAGCAGCAATTTTTAAGTAGGCCTGGGACAGAATTTCCCTTGCCATGTGCAAACTGATTCCCTGAATATTTTCGAGGAAATGTGGTCCTTGGGAAAAGACGGCAGACGGACTTCCGCAGTAAGAAATCAATTTTTTGGCTCTTATACTACCTACACCAGGTATACATTGCAGACGCAAAAGAGCCATTAAATTCTCCGGACTCATATCCCTTTGTTTTGTAGAGGTTTATGTTAAAACAAAAAACTATGTTAATAAATAGTTTCCACCGCCAGTTTGCTGCACTCTAATTTTTTTTAATATTTGTAGTAATGACTTTAGAATTCTACATCGGACAATTACTGTATAGATACAATTGTGTCGTAGTACCAAATTTTGGTAGTTTTCTTACTAGTAGAAAAGGCGCTTATGTCGATAAGAGCTCGTCTACGTTTTATCCGCCAACGAAACAATTGTTGTTCAATGAACATCTACTTTCTAATGATGGATTATTGATATCCTATATAGCGGAATCGGAAAACAAATCCTATGAAGAAGTTCTTAATGAGATAGAGAGAAAGGTTAATAATTGGAATAAACAGATTAAATCTGGCAAACGAATTATTCTTGATTCCATTGGCGATTTATGGCTTAACAAGGGTGGTAAAATTCAGTTTCAACCGTCAAACAAGGTCAACTTTCTAACGTCTTCCTTCGGACTTACCAGTTTTATCTCTTCTCCTGTTAATAGAGAGGTATATAAAGATGAAACAGAAAAGTTAGAAGAAAATATTCCTTTTATTATTACTCCGGAACGGAAGAGAAAACAGTCTTTTAGATATTTGGCGAAGTATGCCGCCATACTACTCTTGGCGTTCTCGGCAGGCTTAACTACTTACCAAGTCTATTACCGGACATCTAGCATCAAAGCTATTGCAGAGCAAGAAGCACAAAAAATTGTTTCCAAAAACATACAGGAAGCGACCTTTTTTAACTCCTCCCCTTTGGAGTTTCCCATTTTAGAAATCCCTGTCATAAAAAAGTCCACCGCTAGCCATCACATCATTGCAGGTGCATTTCGCGTAAAGGAGAATGCAGATAAAAAAATGAAGCAACTTCAGAAAGATGGTTATAACGCCTCTTATATAGGAGTTAACAAATACGGTTTGCATCAAGTTGCTTACCAGAGCTTTGAAAACCCTGAAGAGGCTTTGATCATGTTACGGGAAATTAAAGAAAATGTTTCTTCGGATGCTTGGTTGCTTTCCGTCAAGTAAATATCAGGCTTAACACTTCTTATCAAATTATTGATTAAATGACTATGGAGTCAAAAACACCCAACCAAAGCAGAACCATAATGACCGATATGGTTCTTCCCAGTGAAACGAACCCGCTCAACAATTTATTTGGTGGTGAACTATTGGCTAGAATGGACAGGGCTGCTAGTATAGCTGCCAGACGCCATAGTAGAAGAATAACCGTTACCGCCTCCGTTAACCATGTCGCATTTAATAGATCTGTCCCCGTGGGAAGTGTAGTAACTGTAGAGGCTAAAATTTCAAGAGCATTTACAACTTCAATGGAAATATATATAGATGTTTGGATGGAGGACAGATACACTGGAGTCCGTTCAAAAGCAAATGAAGCTATCTATACCTTTGTTGCGGTTGATGATACAGGCAAGCCCACAACAGTTCCTCAAGTGACTCCAGAAACAGAATTAGAAATAGAGCGATATAAGGGTGCTTTAAGAAGGAAGCAACTTAGCCTCGTATTAGCTGGTAAAATGAAACCTTCCGAAGCAACAGAATTGAAAGCCTTATTTACCGAATAAGCTTCCGTTTTTAAAAATCAAAATTGTCTGGGTCAGGCCCAAATCTTTTGGCTCTATCGAGGCTTGATAGCCTATTCATATCTTCCGGACTAATTTCAAAATCAAATATATCTGCATTTGCAATTATCCTGCTTTTCTTAGATGATTTTGGGATGGTTATTACCCCTTTCTGAAGATCCCATCTCAAAACTATTTGCGCAATAGTTTTCTTATACTTTGCAGCTATTTCCTTAAATTCTGTAAGCTCAAATATCTTTCCCTGCATCATAGGAGACCAAGCCTCATATTGAATCTGTTGTTCCTTGCAATAGTCGATTAAACTTTGTTGAACCAAATATGGGTGAAACTCCATTTGGTTTACCATTGGTTTTATAGTAGAATCCTCCAATAAATCTTCCAAGTGATGTTTCATAAAGTTGCTTACACCTATAGCACGGACTAGTTTTTTTTCGTACAAATACTCTAATGCCTTCCAAGTTTCCTTGTACTTTCCAGGAACTGGCCAATGTATAAGATAAAGGTCCAGATAGGTTAATCCAAGTCTCTCCAGGCTCTTTTCAAAAGCTCTAATAGTAGAATCATAACCTTGGTCCAAATTCCATACTTTACTAACAACGAAAACTTCATCTCTTGGAACATTGCTTTCCTTTATTCCCAATCCTACTCCCCTTTCATTTTTATATAAAGAAGCAGTATCAATATGCCTATAACCATGTTCTAATGCCCATTTAACAGCATTTACGACCTCTTTCCCATCTTTGGATAAATAAACCCCTAAACCTAGGTAAGGCATCTTTACTCCATTGTTTAACGTAAATGTTCCTTTTATATCGGTTAGCTTATTCATAATTAGTATGTTTTAGAGTCTGTAAATCCATTCTTCAGGGTTTAATCTTGTGGCATCTTTATATAGATAAAACTTTAACTGAGTAAGGCCATTATACTTATTGGTATAAATCTCCCCAAGCTCTTCTTTTATTGCTACTTTATCTCCTTTTTTTACATATAAATTAGAAAGGTTATAGTAGGTGCTAATGTAGTTGCCATGCTTTATTTGAACACCTTTATTCCCTCCGGGTACAGCTAAAATAGCAATTACTTCTCCTTCAAAAACGGCTCTGGCCTTAGCACCAACATCAGTTGCAATAATAACCCCATTACTTTGATGTTTTATGCCTGGATAGACGGCGTCTTTGTAAATACCAAAGCCTTGTTGCTTAATTCCCTTCTCAACCGGCCAAATTAGCTTCCCCTTATTGGCCGAGAAGTTATTGGCTATCAGGGTAGCTTCTGGTGTTAATACAAACTTATTTGCACTAGAGCTTTTGCCTGCTTTCTTGTTAGAAGCAGCAATCGCACTCTTTATTAGTTTATCTATTTGTTGGTCTATCCTTCTGGCCTCTTGCCTTTTTTTCTTAATTTCAGAAGCGTATTTACTTTCATTTTGCCGTATACTTTTTAGCAAAGCTTTTTGATCCCCTATTTCCTTGTACAAAATGTTTTTAGCCTTTTTATTCTGTGCTAAAAGTTTTTCTTTTTCTTTCCGTTGTTCGGCAAGATCAATATTTAATTGGGTTAATTCCTCTGTTTTGGCTACAATCTCTTCTCCTTGCTTTTTTCTATACTGTGTATACTGTTTTAAATACTGCATCCTTTTAAATGCCTGATAAAAATCATCCGAGGACAATAGGAACATTAATCTGCTTTGCTTCGAACTATTTTGATAGGATTTTTGAATCATCCTGGCATATTCTTCTTTTAACACTTTAAGATCATCTCGAAGTTTGGCAATATTTCGAATATTAGCATTAATTTGCCTGTTTAGTAAGTTAGCCTGCTGATTCGTAACCCTAATTAAGCGTTGTCTAACATTTATTTTCTGATCGAGTACTTCCATTTGGTCCAATACGGTTCCCTTTTGCTTTTTTTCCGCAAATAATAGTCTGTTTATGGATTCGATTTCTTTTTGAAGTTGCTCACGCTTCTCTTCAAGCTCTCTCTGCTCATTCGTTTGGCATAAAGCAACATTGCAATTCAATATTACAAACAATACAATGCTATACTTTTTGAATGTGTGCAAACCGTTCAATTTATTTCAATACTATTTCCTGATAGCCCTTTGGAATTTTATATGGAAAGTTCAAAGGCCTGTCTATCTCAATATTTCTATACTCTAAGGTTATATTTGTTGAATCCTTACTATTTTTCGCAATAATATCAATTTCATGAGGTACTAACTTCTTCCCATTTTGCTCATAGGTTTTATAGTAGATTTGCAGTAACCTCCCGTCCTCTGGTTGGGAAATCTGTTGCATTTGCATTTTAAAAGAACCAGGGTCTATCCAAAACAACGTTTTAAAAAGCGCTGCCGATTTTCGTGGTTTTATTTCGTAGTAATTTGGCATTGGTGAAGCCACATATCGATCTTCACCAAGATCAACCAGAGATTCGCCTAACAAAAGGTTTTGAAGTATCCTATAATCTATCTCGGTTCCTAAAAGAGAACTGAGATATCCAAAATCCCCATCAAAATATTCATTTTCTAGTTTATTATAAAAACTCACACGCTCTGGTGTTATGAGTGCCTTTACTACTCCAAATGGTGCACTCATCCAAATCGTTTCATCTTTCTTCATACGAAGGCTAACCACCAGACTTTGTTCATTCTTACCATCCTGGTATACGATCTTTAACTTACCGCTAATGGTGTTAAAGTCAGTCGCATTCCTGTAATGATTTTTTATTATTGCCTTGGCGGAAAGCTTAGGGTCTATTTCTCCAGATGTAATTCCCTTTTTGGATGTACATGAGTAAACTAATACAACCAAAAGCATCATAAATAAACCCTTATATACATTCCTCCTCACACCCTTTATTTTTTAAGATCCTGATTTAATTTTACTAAGATACATATTTGCCTTCGATGCATTTCCCAGCAGATTATACGCTTTACTAAGTTCTTTATAATAAGAATTTTCCATTTGCTGGTCATCTAAAATAAAGCCTAAACCTAGTTCCAAAACTGCTGCGGCATCTTTTCCTTTACCAACCTGATTCAATGCCACGCCTTTTGCATAGTAAAAGAGTGGCTGTGTAGGATATTCTTCAATTGCTGTTTCGGCAATGTTTAACAAGGACATCGCATCAGAACCTTTATTTAATAAGGCCTCAATATCCTTTTTATACAAATCTAATGGAGATTCCTCGACCATCTCTTGCTTTTCCAAATTGTCTGCCCCGACTTCCTTTGTACTCCCTATAGAATCATTAATTCTCTCTAAATATTCTTGTTTAAATGCGGAGTCGTTCATTTCATCCAAGATATTTTTTGCTTCTTCAAACTTAGCTTTCCTAAAATAAATAAGAATCAGGTTTTTCTTTAGCTGTACATCATTTTGCAGTACAGGGTTGTCCATGTTTCTAATGGTAAGACCTTGTTCCTGCATTATATGTTCGAGTAAGTTCAAGTACCAGTAGTTATCTGGAAAAGCGGTTACAGCACTTATAGCATAGGGCTGTGCTATTAAGAATTGTTTGTTCTTGGCATAGCAATCTGCCAATTGAAAGTCTACTACAGAAGAAGTCTCGTCTAATTGCTTGCACTTAAGGAAAAGGTTCGCTGCTTTGTCAAAATTACCAATACTCTTTTGTTTTAATCCTTCAAAAAAATTATTCTGAAATTCATCTGTATAGGCCTCTAGGTATAGTGATGCGTTTTCTTCTTCCTGAGCGATAATACCACTAAGTAAAAGGAAGCTTATTATGCAATAAATAATTATGGTTCCTCTATAAGATCTCATATCGAATAATTAAGATGCCATTGTGACCTTTTATCACTTCGTCCCCGTACTCCCAAAGCCACCAGTTCCCCTATCTGTTTTAGATAAAGTACCCACTTCTACCCATTCTATCCGCTCGTGTTTGGCAATGACCAATTGTGCAATTCGTTCCCCATGTTCTACAACAAAGTCCTCTTCAGATAGATTTATCAGAATTACACCAATTTCCCCTCTGTAATCTGCATCTACCGTTCCTGGAGCATTTAACACCGTTATGCCCTTTTTTGCTGCTAAACCACTTCTGGGTCTAACTTGAGCTTCAAATCCAATAGGCAATTCAATAAATATACCAGTAGGTATTATTTTTCTTCCCATCGGTTTAAGGACTATTGAACTTTCCAGATTTGCCCTTAAATCCATTCCTGCCGAGGCTAAAGACTCATATTTAGGAATTTTATGACTTGATGTATTAATGATCTTTACTTCCATATTGTTTATGCATCTGATTTCTTTACCAAAGAAAGAAAAATCAATTTGAGTGTTTTATTTTCCATTTTATAGACTAAGAATAAAAATAGTAAAAGAATGATGCCCCCTATTACTAAATTTCTGTTAAAGACATAAAAGGAAAGAATTGAAAAAATTATCGAAGTCCCCATGTAGAAAACTATTTTTCTAAAATTATAAGGAACTGGGTAGTGCTTTTTACCCAAATTATACGACAAAATCATCATGGAACTATATGCACATAATGTAGCAATTGCCGAGGCATAGTATCCCCAAAAAGGGATTAGCAGATAATTGATTAATATGGTAATGACGGCACCAATTAAGGAAATAAAGGCTCCATATCTGGTTTTATCGGTTACTTTGTACCAGACAGACAGGTTATGATAAATCCCTAAACAAAAACTAGCCAATAAAATAATTGGGACAATAGGCATTGCTTCCCAATATGCCTCATCCTGAATAAATATTTCCTTTAAAATATCGGCGAAAACCACAACCACTAAAAGAATAACACTTCCTAATACGACGAAATAGTTAGTAATCTGAGCATAGCTCTTTTGAGGGTTGTCCGAATTAGAGTGACTGAAAAAGAATGGCTCAATTCCCAAGCGAAATGCTGTGGCAAATAAGGTCATAAATAGTGCTAACTTATAACAAGCAGAATACTTTCCCATTTCAATTTTGGCAATGTCTTCAGGCAACAGTTTGGCTAATAAAACTCTATCGAAAACCTCATTTATGGTAAATGCAATTCCTGCTATCATAACCGGAAGTCCATACTTTAGCATCTTTTTATACAATTCCTTATCAAAAACATAGGACACTTTTAAATACAAACCACTTATCATAAAAAGGGTAATTACACTGGCGATTAGATTGGATATGAATATATAAGAGATTTCAAAATCAGGAAGATAGATAGCACCAAAGAAGCCATCTGGACTTGAAACTGACAAAAGAGGTAGAGCTAATAAAAAGAAAACATTCAGACCTAGATTTAGGCCAACATTTACCATTTTTATTATGGCGTATTTAATGGGTTTCTCATTGGCCCTTAAATATGCAAATGGAATAATCGCGAGGGCATCCAACGCTAATATAAGAATGACATAAACCATATATTGCAGCTCTATTTCCAAAATACCAGCGAGTTGCTCTTTCCAAATAAGGGCAATTAGAACAAACAAGAACGTGGTGGTAGTTAAGGAAACTATTGTGGTAGATATTACTTTCTGCTTTTCATATTCGCCAGAATAAAATCGAAAAAAAGCGGTTTCCATACCATATGCAAGAATGACATTAAAAATTGCAAACCAAGAGAAAATTAGGGTGACCTCTCCATAGGATCCTGGGGGCATTACTTTGGTATATATTGGGACAAGAATAAAGGATAGCATTCTGGGAAGAACGGTCGCCAAACCATAAATAAAGGTTTGCTTAAAAAGTTTTTTAAAAATACCCAAAGAAGAATTTATTTACGTTTAAAATTAGTTATTTAAACTCACGGGGCAAAGAGCATTTTTATAAGAGGACTAAAACTAGTTCTTTAGTTCCTCTTTAATCCCAGATACTTTGTAATAATACAGATCAGAACTTTTCGAATCACTGGTTATGTACGAGTAACTGATTACCGCTTCAGACTCTTTTAATTTAAAAGGATACTTTATTCTCTTACTATTAATTTTGCCAGGGGGTTGGTTTCCGACTTCTTTTAAAGGATCGGCATGCATTATTAAATCGCTTTTAGACAACTCTTGATCCTGTCTATATTCTGCTTCGAGCACATTTATACCATCAACTTTTACTAAATCTACGGATAGTACTTTATTTCTAAAAAAGATATTATTAAAAGTAATCTCCTTATTCGCTGGTGGTAATAATTCTAATGTCAAGTCAAAGTCCTGATCCTCGTTAACGCCCTTTTCCAACAGGGAACAGCTTGTTTTACCAATTTTAAAAGGTGCGCTCGACCTTAATCCGTACTGTGTTGAACAACCTATAACCAGACATAGTATGCAACCAACTATTACGACGCTATTCTTCATTTCTAAATAATTTAGCTCTTTATAAATACCTATATTTCAAAAGTAATGCCATAAAAGTCTGACGTGCTATTTAAATAAAAAAACCCGCTTTACAGCAGGTTTCTTATTAGTTTCTTAACCGTTATCTAGTTATTTAAAGCTTCAGCACCTCCAACTATTTCCAGAATCTCATTCGTGATTGCTGCTTGTCTGGCCTGATTATAAGTTAGTTTAAGCTGATCCCTTAACTCTGTTGCATTATCTGTCGCCTTGTGCATTGCAGTCATTCTGGCTCCATGCTCACTAGCAAAAGAATCTCTTATCGCTTTAAACAATTGCGTCTTTAATGACTTTGGTATCAATTGTTCTACAATATATTCCTTTGTGGGTTCAAAAATATAGTCCGTGCTGAGGTTTGTCTCAGTAGCTGTAGGTTCAATAGGTAAAAATTGCTCTTGCACAACAATTTGTGTAGCTGCATTCTTGAACTTATTATATACTATATCTATACGATCGTATTCCCCTTCAAGATATAAATCCATTAAGGTTGCCGCGATATTTTCAACATAGCTAAAAGATAAATTGTCAAATACCTCACTATGATCCGAAATGACATTTTCTTTCTTCCCTAGTAAATCATTAGCTTTTTTACCAATTGCAACATAATCCACTTTGCAATTCTTATAGGTATCCGATTTTAAAATAGAGCACTGTTTGATAATATTCGTGTTAAACGCTCCACAAAGTCCTCTATTAGATGTTATTGCAACTACTAAAACTTTCTTTAGCTCTCTATTTTCGGTAAACCCACTACCCAAATCACCTTCTAAACTACCACTAAAATTTTGGAGTAGTTCACTCAACTTATCGGCATAGGGACGCATTGCAACAATAGCATCCTGAGCCTTCTTAAGTTTTGCAGCAGATACCATTTTCATGGCACTGGTTATCTGCATCGTAGAAGAAACTGAAGCTATTCTATTACGTATTTCCTTTAAATTTGCCATCTGTCAATTATATCCGTGAAGATTAGTTTTGGTACTTCGAAGTTAGATCTTTACAAACACTGGTTAATGTTTCGATAACTTCATCTGTGAGTTTTCCTGCTTTTAAGGTATCTAAAACATCTCTATGCTTAGCATTTAGATATTCTAAAAAGTCACTCTCAAATTCTTTTACTTTCTCTACAGGAACATCTCTCAAAAGGTTTTTGGAACCTGCATATATTATGGCTACCTGATCTTCGACTGTAAAAGGATCACTTTGTGCTTGCTTTAATATCTCAACATTACGTCGACCTTTCTCAATAACGTTTAAAGTTGCAGCATCCAGGTCTGATCCAAACTTGGCAAAGGCTTCAAGTTCTCTAAACTGCGCCTGATCCAGTTTAAGAGTACCTGCAACTTTCTTCATCGACTTGATCTGAGCACTACCACCCACTCTGGATACCGATATACCAACGTTAATAGCAGGTCTTACCCCTTGATTAAATAGATCTTGCTCTAAGAAAATCTGACCGTCTGTAATGGAAATTACGTTGGTAGGAATATACGCAGAAACATCACCTGCCTGTGTTTCAATAATTGGAAGTGCTGTTAACGAGCCTCCACCCTTTACCATAGGCTTTAAAACTTCAGGCAAATCGTTCATATCTTGGGCTATCGCATCGTCCTCAATAACTTTTGCCGCTCTTTCTAAGAGTCTTGAATGTAAATAGAATACATCACCAGGATATGCTTCACGTCCCGGAGGTCTTCTTAAAAGAAGTGACACCTCTCTATAAGCTACCGCTTGTTTTGATAAATCGTCATATATAATAAGAGCTGGTCTTCCTGTATCCCTGAAGTACTCTCCTATCGCTGCTCCAGCAAATGGTGCATAAACTTGCATAGGTGCTGGTTCAGAAGCATTGGCTGCAACTATTGTAGTATACGCTAATGCACCTTTGTCTTCTAAGGTTTTGGCTATAGCGGCTACCGTAGAAGCTTTTTGGCCGATTGCAACATAGATACAATACACAGGCTCACCTGCATCATAAAATTCTTTTTGATTTAATATCGTATCGATACAAACCGTAGTTTTTCCTGTTTGTCTATCCCCAATCACCAATTCTCTTTGTCCTCTTCCAATTGGTATCATTGCATCAACTGCCTTTACACCAGTCTGCAGGGGCTCCGATACAGGTTGTCTAAAAATTACACCAGGAGCCTTTCTTTCTAATGGCATTTCGTATAAATCTCCTGCTATGGGCCCTTTACCGTCAATAGGATTTCCAAGGGTATTGATAACTCTACCCGTAATTCCTTCTCCTACTTTAATGGAAGCAATACGTTTAGTTCTTTTTACGACAGCACCTTCTTTAATCTCTCTGGATGGTGCTAAAAGAACTACCCCAACATTATCTTCTTCGAGGTTAAGTACAATGCCTTCCAATCCTCCTTCAAATTCTACCAGTTCTCCGTATTCGGCATTGGATAAACCGTATACACGAGCGATACCATCACCAACCTGAAGTACAGTTCCTATTTCGTCTAAAGAAGCTTTTGCTTCATATCCCGATAATTGTTTTTTTAAAATTGCAGATACTTCTGCGGCTTTAACTCCTGCCATTGTAATTATGATCTAAAATGATGTAAAAGAACCCTCTTTTTAACTATAATTCTTTTATATACCGTTAGTAAATTCTCTTTTTAAATTATTTAGTTTGTTTGAAATGCTTGAATTGTACTGCAAGTCGCCTATACGTAAAACAAACCCTCCAATTATATCTGGATTAACAATATTCTGTAACGTAATTTTTTCTTTGGTAATCTTTTGTATTGTTTGTAGTACTTTTTTCTCTAATGCTGATGACATTGGTACGGCAGTTGTCAGTACGGCAAGGCTTTCTCCTTTTAATTCCTCATTTAGTTTAATGTAGCTTTTTGCAACCTCATTAAGAATTGGAATTCTATTTTTTAGCATCAAAAGATTAAAAAGCTCCAAAGTGATCTTGTGCGTACCATCAAAAATGCCATTTAAAGCTTTTATTTTAGACTCTTCATCTAAAACTGGACTTGTCAAAACGTCTTTGAGTTCATCACTCTGCGCAATTGTGTCCACAATTAGCTGCATATCCTTTTCAACAACATTGGCCACTTTTTGCTCAATAGCAGTTTCTATGGTTGCTTTTGCATATCGTAAGGCCGCTCTAGAATCACTCATCTTTATACTACTTCAATTTTATATCACCTAACATTTCATCAACCAGCTTAAGTTGCTTGTCCTTGTTTGCCAGTTGTTCTTGAATGATTTTTTCGGCTATTTCAATAGATAATTCTGCTACCTGATTCTTCATTTCAGCCACAGCAGCCTTTTTTTCGCTATCTATAGTCGCCTTTGCTTGCTTGATAAGCTTGTCCCCTTCTTCTTGGGCAATATCCTTTGCATCAGAAACAATCTTTTCCTTTATTTCTCTGGCTTCTTTTAACAAGGCTTCTCTTTCAGCTCTAGCTTCTTTTAATAATTTCTCATTGTCTGCTGTTACATTCTGCATTTCCTTTTTTGCTTCATCTGCAGCAGCTAAGGCATCTCTAATCCCCTTTTCTCTATCGTTTACAGCGTTTAAAATAGGCTTCCAAGCATACCTCCAAAGAAGAAATAATAATGCCAAGAACAATAGTGTTTGCCAAAAAAACAAACCAATTGAGAATTCTTCTATTAATTGTTCCATAGTGTTTTACGTTATAGTTTAAATTTTAAAGTAAGATAACGATGGTAACCAACCGTTACCATCGTTATTTCTTTTTAGTTTTCTGCAGTTGCAAAAAGTGCAGCAAAACCAATACCTTCAATCAACGCTGCTACAATAAGCATAGCTGTTTGAATTTTTCCATAAGCTTCAGGCTGACGTGCAATTGCTTCCATAGCTTGGCCACCGATTCTTCCGATACCCACACCTACACCAATTACAATTAATCCTGCTCCTACAATTCTTGGAATGGTCATAGTATATATAATTAAAAATTAAACATTCAAACTAATGGGGCCTCTTCGTGTTCGTGCTCTTCCGAAGCAAAACCAAAATACAAGGCCGATAACATGGTAAAAATATACGCTTGTAAAACCGCAACTAATATTTCAATTAAAGAGATTGCAAAAGCCAGTCCAAACGACAGGGAACTTCCGATCCAATTTTTGAAAATAAACATCAGTCCAATCAAACTCATAATCACTATATGTCCTGCCTGCATATTAGCATAGAGACGAATAAGAAGAGAGAATGGTTTTATAAACAATCCTAATAATTCAATAGGAATCAAAATGATATATAAAGGAATCTTGGCATACCATGGCATGGAATGTCCCAGGGGATCTACCAAGTGCTTCCAATAGGTTCCCGTTGCCGTAAAATTAGTGATCAGAAAAGTTAAAACCGCTAGTGCTGTTGTAATAGCAATATTTCCTGTAACATTAACCCCAAGTGGTGTGAGGCCAAACATGTTTAGAAACCATATAAAAAAGAATATGGTCAATAAAAAAGGCATGTATTTCTGATATTTCTTTTCCCCGATAGTGGCTATTGCAATATCATCGCGGATATATAAAATAATGGGTTCAAAAAATCTACCAACTCCTTTGGCGATTCCTCCATTATTTTTATAGGATCTAGCAAGTCCTCTAAACAACAAAAACATTAGCAAACCAGTAATAATTATCATTACTACACTTTTGGTCATAGAAAAGTCTAATGGCTTAGCGTTGGTAGCATGATGTTTTTCATCATAAGTTATGGTTCCTTCAGCATCCGTTTTGTAAATTTTACCATGGTAAAGCTTATAGTGATTTCCTCCTTCTGAAACAACCTCTTCTCCGTGATGGAACCTCCCTGAAGAAAAAACAACCAACCCGTTATCCCATAAAATCACTGGAAGTGGAAAGCCAACATGATGCTTTTCTCCTGTAGCGTCTGTATACGAAAATAGAGAGAAATCATGTGAATCCTTTAAGTGATGTTGGATATATTCATCAATTTCAGTTTTTAAACCTGTGCTATTCTCATCGCCTGCATCATCAGTGCTTAAAGCAAAGACAGACAGACCATAAAAAAATGTCAAAACCAATAAAAACGTTCTTAACAGAGGATTTTGCATCATATTTATTAAAATGAGTCTTTAAAAAATCGGTGCAAATGTACGCTATTCTATATAAAAGAAAAAAGCATTTGAAGTTTTATTTTTAGCAGCTCTTATTGCTTCATAAACAGCCTACTATTCTAATTCTCTAAGCAATTTCACCAAAGCCATAGTTTCTACAATTAGACTAAGACAATAAGGAATAAAAAATATAAAAAACCCTGTTCGGTTCAGTAGGTCATTATTGTGCAAAACTGGTTGAATAATGGCAAAGTAAACAGCGAATTTAAATAAACTCCCAATTAGAAAAATGAAACCCAAAAGCCTGCCATATTTTTTTGCTGAGAATAGTATGACTATATAAACACTTATAGCCATTAACAAGTTTCCCAAATAGCAGATACTAAATACGCTGATATTTATCGGTAAATTCTGCGCATAAAAAACACCAAGGTGCAGGCATAAGCTAAGTAGCAATACCCCTAGCAAGACACTAAAAAAAGTTATAGATTTTTTTATCAAGGATTCAACCTTTTTGTTTGCTTAACAACGAGGTACATAGAAATAGCAACTGCTAGCAAGGTACATATAATCAAATACGTATTTGAATCTTCAGCGCTTTTTGTATCTAACCACTCGCCTATTTTTGCTCCACCGTAGATTAAGATGCCCATTTGAAAAGCTATACCAATAAGTCCCAACCAATAGTTAGTTTTCTTACCCTTTTTTTTCATATCACAAATTCTATACCTAAGGTATTTCCCTACTAAGGTAAACAAACTGTGATCAAACGATGAATAAAGGGGTATTTAAGTGATCCTTACCTCACTTTCTGAACTTCATTCTTATTATTAGGACCGTCGATGGTATTGGCAGTTTTCTGGGACTTATCCGAAGTTGTTCCCAAATCCGATACTGAAGAATTGGATGAGGGTGAATTTGTGCTGCCTCTTCCCTTCATACTACAGGAGGCATTAAAAGTTGCACCTGGTTCTACAGCCAATTTAGATACCACAACTGTTCCTTCTATCACTGCAGAGGCTTTTAATGCCAACAAATTAGACACCTTTAGCTCGCCATTGAAGTTCCCTTCTATATCGGCATTTACACATTCAACTTTGCCGTGAATATATCCTTCTTTCCCAATTACCACTTTTCCGGAAGTTTTAACATTCCCATCTAGTTTGCCATCAATTCTAAAATCTGCTTCGGAAATAATATCCCCTTTAATTCGAGTATTTTTCTCAATTCTATTTGGTTGACCTGCTGCTTCGTTCATAGTTCTAGGTTTTTTATTATCAGAAAACATTACAATTTATGGTTTTGGGGTTACAACTTGATTAATATATTCTTGTAGGTTTTTATGTACTTGAATGATTTTATAGTTAGAGGATAAAATTACAAAATTCTCATTGTCGACCTCGTAATCTTTGTTAATATTTAATAGTTCAACATAACCAAGGGCGAATTCTTTCGACTTAAATCCATGAACTACGACAAATTCCAATTCCAGATCATAGATATCTTTGGAGACCTTATTTTTATAATTTAGGTCTACAATCGACTTTTCAATAATTCTCTTTAGTGCAACCGCCTGTGCATCTTGTTGCCTTCTAAAGGGGTATATGACCTTCCAGTTTGCAGTTCCCTTGGATCCTTCTTCCAAAGAAAAGTCCTTAGGCTCTAGTTTGGGTAATTGTTGTTCTACTATTGATTGTGCCTTCTTACCTTCCGGATTATTCGGATAATTGAGTGCTACATAATTTAATGCTTCCTTAAAGGCTTCAAATCCCTGAAGACGTCCAATCGCATTTGCTTTTAGTAACTCAAATTTTGGTACTATTGGATCTCCTGTATACAGGTTTATGTTTTCTTCAGATTCTGTAATTACACGTAAAAACTGCTGTTTTTCATAAAGCTTAAAAAGAGCAGCATACTTGGCATCAGGGCTGTCGGCGGCCCTATTTAAAATGGCATTGGGGTTTAGTAAAATCTCCGCGTATCGAGAATCCGGATGATTCTCAAGGATATTCTCTTTCATGTCTGACGCCAATGGACTTTCTGTTTCTTCGTAAATCTTGTACAGATTGTACTTGCTGGGTAGAATGAGACGTTCTTCAGGATTATTCTTTAATACCCTTTCCAGTTTGGCAGCAGCCAATAAATTCTCTTTGAACTTTTCTTTATATATGAGTCCTAGTTGATAATTTGCAAAATTTCTTTCCTTTTTCAAGCTGTCGATTACCGATTCGTCTTTGGGAATAGTACTCAGGTAATAATCGACTGAGAATTTTTGGTCTTCCTTTAATTGTAGTGGTTGGGAAAGGTCCTGATTTTCTGTAATCTCTCTATTCCCTTCAAGTAAGTTGGCAGTACTTCTGTTACTCCATCTCCAATCATCTTCCAGGCTTCTTTCTCCCCACTTTCTCTTAAACTCATTTTTACCATACCCCAAACTCGTAATATTATAAAAGTAAAATTTTCCTTTGTTCGCCTTGCCACCCTGAGACTCAGCAAAGGTGACAAAACCGATATTGGCCTGTCTCTCTTTTCGTTCTGCCTCTTCCTCCTCTGCTTTTTTGATTTTTGCTATGTAGTCTTCAAAATAGGCATATTGTTCATCTTCTGGTAAATAATAAATCCCTAATACACTATCGGCGTATTGAACAATGTCTTCATATTTAATGACATCCTCTAAATTGTCTAACTTCTTTTTTATCCGTCTGTATTTTTTGGTGTTTTCCGGTAAATTCGGAATTACACTATCAAAATAATTTCCTGAAACTTTGTAGTTGTGATTATCAAAATAGTATTCTGCTAAATACTCATAGTTTAAAGCGTTTAGCGGCTTGGAATTAGTGGTCGCCCTTAAGGACTTATTGTAATAAACGATCGCCATACTATCCTGATTGGTAGTCAGGTAATAGTTGGCAAACTCATGGTATATTTTATCTAAGAACGGACGGTTTTCTCTATTTTCTTCTAATTCGGTTAAATACTCTTGAAGTTCTAATCTATTATTTTCTGTAATTTCTATGTTTTGAATTTTCTTTAAATGAGCATTTATCATATATACTCTAGGCGATTTCCTATTTAGTTCTATTATTTTATCAAAAGCGTAATTAGCACTATCTTTTAAACCTAACAGATTGTATAGTTGTCCAATTATAAAATAGTACCTGCCTTTTTCTTCATTTTTTCTGGTATAGGCTGATGCCACTTTCAATTCTTGCAGAGCAGAATCAGGTGAATTTAGATTGATATATGCCTGAGCCATTATGGCATGGGCATCAGCGTACTCCTGATCCTTAAGTAATTCGTATTTAAATAGCTTTTTGAGGTTTTTAATTGCTAACTCTTCATAGCTAAGTCGAATATGGGTTTTTTCTCGCCATATAGTTGCCTCATTCAGTTTATCACTTTCTTCGTATTTCTTTAGAATATAATTAAAAGCCTCAAGTGCCGGGATATACCGCTGATCAAAATATCTGGCTTTTCCTAAAAGTAGAAAAGACTCATCTGTTTGTGGATTTCTTTCCACGTTACCGATATCCATACTGTGCTTCTGAATGGCTTTGGTAGCTTTTTCTTCGGCTATTTCAAAATTTGGATTGTTATCTTCAGAGTCTAATTTGATCTCATCCTTTACTTCTAATCTCTCGATGGGCAAAAGTTCCCAATAATTATCCACATAAGAAACATTCAATTCTTCCCTGCCAATATCAAATGCATTATTGCCATTGTACAAAACATTGTACTTCGTTGTCACGGCATGCCAATTTCTATTGACGAAGGTGTCTTTCTTAGTAGAACATGCACATAAAAACAGCCCTAGAATAACGCTTAAAATGAAATAACGAGATTGAAGATTCAAAACAGTTGGTACCCTTTTGACTAATTAACTTAAAAACAGTAAAAATATTATGCTATCTGGACCTTAATACAACAGAATAAATGAAAATCGCACCCTGGTCTTTTTACATTTTAAAAAAGAAAGGTATCCCTCCTAAAAAGCGGCAAACTATTTATTAGCTGCCTGGGCCATTTTTAACCCCCAAAAAAGGCTTCCAATTCCTTTAATGTCTTGCTCGAAGTTTTTATGTCTTTTACTATCTCTCCTTTGTCTAAGACCACAATTCTTTCACATACTTCCGTCACATGATTCAAATCATGGCTGGAAATCAAAATAGTAAGGTCTTTGTTATCCGATAATTGCCGGATAATTGTTTTAAGTCTTATTTGTGTGGTAGGGTCGAGATTGGCGAAGGGTTCATCTAAAATAACTACTTCTGGATACCCAATAAAGGAAGCCACAATACCAACTTTTTTCTGATTCCCTTTTGACAAATCGCGTAGATACTTTTTTTGATTTAATATTTCGTCGTGAAAAAAAGAGTGGAAGTCTTTCAAAAATTCATCGATGTCCGACTTTTGCTGTCCTCGAAGTTCGCCTATAAAATAGAAATACTCTTCCGGGGTTAAGTACCCAATTAAGAATGTCTCATCAATGAATGCAGATGTAAATGGTTTCCAGTCTTCGCTGCTGTTTACCTGAACACCATTATTATGAATACTCCCAGTAGTCGGTAGAACTAAATCGAGCAGTAAACTAAAAAAGGTGGTTTTCCCCGCACCATTGTTACCTACCAAACCAAAACTTTGTCCTTTTGGAATGTCCAAAGATTCTATGTTTAGAGCAATTTGCGTCCCGTATTTCTTGGATAGACCTTTTGCGTGAATCATAAGTGAAGTACTATCTAATTAGATTTTTGCTTGTAAGCGAGTAAAGTTCTGTATTTTTCTTTCTTATATATTTCTTCTATCTTCTTGAAGACCAGATTTTTAAAGGCAAACCCCAGAATCCCAAAAAAGGCAACTAAGATATACCCCATCATAGAATGGAACAAATAATGCCCGACAGCATAAATTAACAATGGCAAAACGAGCTTGGGAATGGTTAGAACCAAGGTTTTTATGTTGAACGCTTGTTTGTCTCCAAAGGCGTTTCTTCCTGAGGTTAAATCGATTGGTGTTTTAATATAGGCGCCACCCCACAAGACCAAATAGGAATTAACCCCAATATTGTATATAGCACCAACCAATATTGCTAAATACGCCTCCCATCCAAAATATAGATAGAAAGCTCCAAGGATGGCACTAATTACTGTAGACAATACAATGAGATACCATTTTGAAGTAAGATATTCCCGATATCGGATATTCTGACTCATCATAAGTGGATAATACGAACTGTCCCAGCTTGGAACAAACTGACCGAAGCTGAATAAAAATCCTCCTGAAATAAATATTCCGGCGAATATTTTCCAAACAGGTCCATCATATGCCTCAATCCCTCCGGTAAAAAATAATAACCCATAGAAAAGAAAAAGAAAACTCATGAATAGGGTCATTTTGGAGCGCTTATTTCTGGTGATTAATTTTATATCATTTTTTAAAAAAGTGCCAAGATTGCCAAATTTATTCAACCAAGTGTATTCTTCTGTATGTACTTTGGTTTGTTTAACCGACAAACCTCCATCTAAATATAGATTTTGCTTAAAATAGCTAAATGCCGAAATCCCTAAAAGGACCAGAATGAATAAATTAACCCCCCCAGTCCATGGTGTCTGGTAAAATCCATTAAATATTGGAGCAGTATAGGTACTTAGTTCAAACCAGCCATAAAATTCAGCTATCCCAAAAAGAGCCAATACAACAATAACCGGATAAAAAACAATGTCCTTGTTATTCATCAAGAGGTTGGTAAAATTGTTGCTGTAGACTATGGCCATTATGGATAAATGCCACACTACCACTCTGTAGATAGAGTAGTCCTCCATAATTAATACGATAGAAAAGGGTATAAAGAAAAAAGCAGGAATCCAATTAAAGAAGGACAAGACCGTTTTTGCAATAGAGTAAAAGACAATTTGGCCTTTCTTGAATGGTAAATAGAGCATCGGTTTTATATTCAAAACAGGCATTTTTTGTAATATAAACCGCAGGTACAAATCAAGTACCAAATAATAGATTAGATACTTATTAAGTATAAGAAAGGGGTCTCCTAATCCTTCCTTTTTGATTACATAATAAGAGCCAACGCCAAGAGCAAGAAATATAACGATAAAATACAGCGCCCCCAATATCATCAAAATTCTAATTGCCAAGTTTGTCTTAAACGCAGCTGCCCTGTAAAAGGATTTCCATTGAAGGTTTACAAAATGTTTAAACATTTTCAGCAATTAGTGTTTCTATTGGTAGATCAAAGATATAAATAGTTACAAACGGAAGGTTTTTTTTCATTTATCGTTTATAATTAAATCCATTGTTTAATTTTGCCAAAATTTAAAATTAAACCTATGTTTTATTCCTTGGTCGTAAATGAAGTTCGCACTTTAACTTCAAATTCTGTGGCTATTACTTTTTCAATTCCTGAAGAATTGTCAGATGTATTTCAATTTTCAGCAGGACAGTATATTACACTAAAGCACAGCATAAACGGAGAGGAAGTCAGACGAGCCTATTCTATTTCATCGAGCCCTGACCAAAAAGATATTACTATAGGTGTTAAGCGAGTTGAAAATGGTACATTTTCAGTTTATGCCAATTCAGAAATTAAAGTTGGTGATGTCTTAGAAGTCATGCCTCCTGAGGGAAGATTCATTTATATACCGAATGGTACTTTTGATAACATATGTGCCTTTGCCGCTGGTAGTGGTATTACCCCAATAATGAGCATTGCCAAAACTGTCCTTCAAAGCAACCCTAAAAGTACATTCCTATTGGTATATGGCAATAAAAATCAGGATGAAACCATGTTTTATGAGGAACTCTCCAATATGATTACAGAATTTAATGACCGTCTTGAAATTCAGTTTGTGACCAGTAGAGAGAATAAGGCCAATGGTCTGTTTGGAAGAATTGACAAATCCAACAGCAACTATATAATAAAAAACACAGCTAATTTTGAAAAGTATACCTCCTTTTATTTATGCGGCCCGGAAGGAATGATAAATGTAGTTTCAGATGTCTTACAAGCTCAGGGCATATCCGAAGAAGCTATATACCATGAACTTTTTACGAGTCCTGAAGAAGAAAATTCGATTTCAAGTAATTTAGAGGGTACCACTACTGTTGAAGTGTTATTGGATGATGAAATTCACAGCTTTCAAATGGATCAGAATACTACCATCCTAGATGCTGTTTTAGAAAGAGATCTGGATGCTCCATATTCTTGTCAAGGTGGTGTATGCAGCACCTGTATTGCAAAGATTACAGAAGGGGAAGCTAAAATGGAGAAGAATCAAATACTGACAGACAGTGAAATTAATGAAGGATTGGTACTAACATGCCAGGCACACCCTATTTCTTCTAAAATAAAGGTAGACTATGATGATGTTTAAAAACTAAGCCTATTCCAGTTCCCTTCTCTATATCCATAAAGTACTGATTTTCCAGTTAACCACCAGAATCGAATTTTTCAATGGTTAAACTAACAGACCACTGGGTTTGTTGCGCCTATACCCGAGGCTTATTTATGTAAAAAAAATGCCCTTTATCGATTTTTTAGGAGATAAAACTATTGGCAATAAAAGCCAGAGGTTTGAATAAAAAGGATATACAGACTAAATGGTTTGAATATTGAAAATTTACAATATTCGTTTATACAATACTCTCTCTCCAAAAATACACCTTACAGCCCAAGGGAGTTTTACGCTCCATACATGTATATTCAGAGTAATTCTGTAGTACTACGCTTTGATTGAAACACAATTATTAAAAGGTTTATACTAATTCTTTGATGTAAGAGTTAATGATGTACAGACCTGACGGTTTGTATGTGAAATAGCTTACCTATGGAAAAACAATTCAAACGCTTAGCCAAGATGCACAGGCTGCAAGTAAACGGTCTGGAGCTTTTCTATCAAAATGGCTACTACAATACCAGTAT
>CAZWPZ010000275.1:0-4685 GCA_964636005.1 uncultured Eudoraea sp. | reverse complement strand
AGTATGCCAAAAAGAAAAAGCCAAAGAATGGTTAAATGTTTCATAGTTATTGTTTGGGGAAAATATGTACTACGTATTCCTGTTCAATAACGGTAACATAAGGAAAGATATTGCACCAAAAACAACTACCATAATAGTCTGGGCTATCCACATAATCCAGCCAAAGGCATTGCCAGCTGCCGTACTGATACCGTAAATGGAGAGTGATTTGCTTACTGCAATAGGATATAGTCCAATACCACCGTTAGTGGTAGACATGGCGAAAGCTCCTGCAACAAAAGCAACTAATATTTCGCCAAAGCTCAGGTTTATAGTTTCTGGAACGGTATATTTTATTACCCAAAACATAGCCACATAAGCTGCCCAAATAAAAAGAGTATGAAAGATAAAGGCTGTTTTATGTTTCATGTTAAAGATGCTTAAAACTCCATCGAGAAGCCCTTTGACAAAGTCTTTGATTTTTAAAGCAAATTTACTGGTAGATTTCCTCAGAACATACATACTAAGAAAAAGCCCTGAAATACCTATAAGGACAAGTCCAATACTGGAGCCAAGACCTACTCCTTTTTGGTCTAGAAAGGCAAGAATGGTATCTGTCTGTGAAATTAGGGCTATTAAAATAATGAGTAATAGCATTATTAAATCAATCACCCTCTCAGTGACTATCGTTCCGAATCCTTTTTGAAAAGGAACTTTTTCATAGGTGCTTAAAGCGGTAGCCCGTAATATTTCCCCTGATCGGGGAATTCCAAGGTTGGCAAAATAAGCCATTAAAATAATAAAAATGTTGTTTTTTAGTTTCGGACGATAACCGAGTGGTTCAAGAAGATAGTTCCATCGAATAGCTCTGGAGATATGGCTTAATATACCAATCCCAATAGAAATACTAACCCAAAATAAGTCAACCTCTTTAATATAGGTTAAAATTTGAATTCGGTCTTCGGTTGAAGTAATGTAATAGGAATACCAAACTAAAAAAACTCCAATGCTAATTGGAAGAAATGTTTTTAAAAGTTTACGGATGTTTAAACTCAAGTCTACTTTAATAAATTCGTATTCTCATCTGGAAAAACTAATGCAGGATTAAAACTCTTTGCTTCTTCTATATCCATCCTTGCATAGGTAATTAGTATTAAGATATCACCTTCAGCTACTTTTCTAGCAGCGGCACCATTTAGAGTAAGTTCCCCTGAGCCTCTTGGACCTGGGATTGCATAGGTTTCCAATCTTTCTCCATTATTGTTGTTCACTATTTGAACTTTTTCTCCTTGTATGATGTTGGCAGCGTCCATAAGGTCTTCGTCAATAGTTATACTCCCAATATAATTAAGATCGGCACCAGTGACTTTTACCCTGTGAATTTTTGACTTTACAACTTCTATCTGCATATGGCAAATTTAACTAATTAAGAGCGATATTGTCTATGAGTCTAACTTCTTGAAGGTAGACTGCAACAAAAGCTCTATATGCTTTTTCTTTTCGAATGGTTTGACTGGGGCGCAGTGTTTCTTCGTCAAGAATTTCAAAATATTCTAACGAAAATTCAGGATTTTCCTCAAATGCACCTACCACCCATTCTTTAATAAATATGGCATTTTTCGTGCCAAAAAGGACTTTGGCAGTTTTTAGGGTCTCATAGATAAAACCTGCTCTTGCCCTATTATTAGCTGATAGCCTGTTATTTCTGGAACTCATGGCAAGTCCATTGTCTTCCCTGACAATTGGGCAGCCAATAACTTCAGTATCCAAATGTCTTTTTAAAACCAATCTTTTTATAATTGCCAATTGCTGAAAATCTTTCTCACCAAAATAGGCCCGATTAGGTTTGATTATAGTAAAAAGTTCTTCCACTACCGTAGCAACACCATTAAAGTGATTCTGTCTAAAGATTCCTTCCATTACATGTTCCAATCCTCCAAAATCATAAGTGTTAGCTGATAAACCATCAGGATAAATTTCTGAAACCGTCGGAGCAAAAACCACGAGGTTTTCAGAAAGAGGACGTAATATATCTAAATCCTGATCTAAAGTAGAGGGGTATTTTTTTAAATCATCAGGATTATCAAATTGTGTAGGATTTATAAATATGCTTACAACAACGCAGTCATTTTCTTCAAGTGCCTTTCTAACTAATGATAGATGCCCATGGTGTAAAGCCCCCATGGTGGGTACTAAAGCTAAGTGGGAATGGTCTCCTGACGTTTCACTTAAGTAGGATTGAACTTCCTTTTTGAGTTGGAATAGAAACATGTTTACAATATAAAGCAGGCAAACTTACTATAATTACGGGTATTCTGTAGAATTTTTGTAATTTTGCGGCTACGTTTTGCCGATAAACAAAATATATTTTTTATGAACGGGAAAAAGATATTGTTTGTATCTTCTGAATTAGTACCCTACTTGCCAGAGAATGAAGTCTCTTTAATGTCGTATGAAACTCCTAGGATGGTCAACAGTAATAAAGGCCAGATAAGGATTTTTATGCCAAGATATGGGAATATTAATGAAAGGCGACATCAATTGCATGAAGTAATTAGGCTGTCTGGAATGAATTTAGTTATCAATGACATGGATATGCCTTTGATTATTAAAGTAGCGTCCATTCCAAAAGAACGTATTCAGGTTTACTTTATAGATAACGAGGAATATTTTAAGCGAAAGGCAACTTTTACGGATGAAAATGGTGTTATGTTCCCTGATAATGATGAAAGGGCCATTTTTTTTGCCAAAGGGGTTGTTGAGACGGTTAAGAAACTTAACTGGTCACCGGATATAATTCACGTGCATGGATGGATGGCATCTTTGGTGCCGCTTTATCTAAAAAACTACTATGCCGATGAGCCTTTGTTTGCGGACAGTAAAATAGTAACCTCGGTTTACTCACGGGGATTTGAAGGGCAACTCGACCTCAACTTAAAAAAGAAAGTAATTTTTGACGGGATTCCGGAAGAGAATGTTGGTCATCTTGACGAGCCTACCTATAATAATTTGTTAAAAGTAGCTGTAGATTTTTCGGATGCCATTATTTTAGCCGCCGAAGATGTTACAGAAGATTTGGGCAGTTATATTTCCAACCTGAAAAAACCTTTGCTGCCATATGTTTCTTTACAAGAATTTGAAGAAGCATATGCTAACTTTTATAGCACTGAAGTTTTAAAATAATCCTGATGAGATTTTACTTTAAAAGGGAGTTTCTCGCCCTGTTTAGTGTCCTTTTTTTATTTAATGTATCCTGTGACGAAGAAATCACGACTATTGGCCGTGGTGTAATAGGTGAAGACCCATTTTTTACGGATAGGGCTCTATTTGATGTCTTTGCATACAACAGAAATATTAAAGCCGTTGAGACAAATAAATTACCAATCTATCAAATTGGAGTTTATAATGATCCACTCTATGGGAAAACTGCCGCAGGTATTAACTCGCAAATAGGTTTGCAGAATGGTGCAGGGAATCCAACATTTGGGATTTATTCACAAAGGGTTGAAGATAATTCTGCAAATGATGGGAATTCAAATACTCTGGATGAAAATGAAACCGTAAAAGAAGTTTTACTTTATATTCCTTATTTACAGAATCCAAATGGGGATGCCGATTTAGATGGAGTACCAGATAATTTGGATGCGGATCCAAATGATCCGAATAGTGATAGTGATGGTGACGGATTGGCCGATAATGAAGAAAGAGCTTTGGGAACAAACCCTTTGAGTGATGATACAGACAACGACGGTATTAAGGATATAGATGACCCCGAGACAATTATAAACCAGTTTCCAAGAAGGGTCGATTTAGATAGTATTTACGGGAATAGAGATGCACCATTTAACTTAAAAGTAGAAAGGTCTACCTTTTTTCTTAGGGATTTAGATCCAGATTTGGGGTTTTTAGAGTCGCAGGAGTATTACTCTTCACAGCAATTTTCACCAGAATTCGTATCCGATCTTATTTTTGATGGTGAAGTTCTAATAAGTGATGAAGAAATATTAATTCCGGCTGAGGATAATCCTGATACAGAAGCCGATGAGTCTACGGGAGAACCAACTCGAATACAACCCGGAATTCGTGTTGCTTTAGATCCAGATTTTTTCCAAAACAATATATTAGACAAAGAAGGGAGTACGGAACTACTAAGTCAAGCCAATTTCAGAGAGTTTATACGGGGACTTTATTTAACAGTAAACCCCATATCCTCAGACATACTTCTGCTATTGGATATCTCCCAAGGGCGCATAGAAATGACCTATGAGTACGACAAGTTGGAAAATGGTGAAATTGTAAAAGAAGAAGCGGAGTACCGATTAACTTTTATCACAGAAACCTCTTCTTTTGGAACGTATAATGGGAATGCCGTGAATACTTTTGTAAATGAAAATTACCCTCCTGAAGTATTAGATCAGTTGGATACAGAAGAGAATGCCAATAGGATATATTTAAAAGGTGGGGCAGGAACGTTTGCTGAAATTGAATTGTTTGAAGTTAATAATGGAGAGTCTATAATCAACCAGATAAAGGAAAATAATTGGATTATAAATGAAGCCAACCTAGTATTCTTTGTAGATAGAGAAACTTTAGATAGGACGGGTATCTCGGACGAACCCCCATTTTTATATCTTTATAATGCTGAGACGAATAGTCCTCTATACGACCTCAGTGTAGTCAGTGCTGCAGACATTCCTACAAGAATA
>CAZWPZ010000274.1:0-27574 GCA_964636005.1 uncultured Eudoraea sp. | reverse complement strand
TTTTTATTAAATTTAGGGGATTTAGGACCTATATCCGTTCGGCTCAAAACTTACCAAGAAAAACTCTGAAATCTGTCCTTTCAGCTACATGCCTGTAGATGCAAAAGTGGCTATTACAATCTAATCAGGGTATTATGAAGTTTCCTTTAATGCTTTGTATCGTTTTTATAATTGTCTGCAGCTGTGGAGAGAAGCCAGCGGCTAAAATAGATTCAACAAATTTTGAACTTGTGCAACTTGCCGAAGGAGTCTATGGCTGTATCCACAAGTTTGGAGGCAAGGCCATATGCAACGTTGGGGTCGTAGACAATGGAAAAGAAACCATCGTTTTTGATAGTTTTCTATCCCCTGAGGTAGCCAAAGAATTGCTAGTAATTATTAGTGACTTAGGCTTGTCCCCAGTGAAATACGTTGTTAATAGTCATTTCCACAACGACCATATTCGCGGAAATCAAGTCTTTGCAGAGCAGGTAAAAATAATAAGCACGCTACAAACTAAAGAGATTATCGAGGAAAATGAACCCTTACAAATTGAATTTGAAAAAGAGAATGCACCTGCTCGGTATTCGCATTACGACTCTCTCTATTCATCGTTCAATGGCGACAAAAAATCCAGAGAATACCAACAAATTTTAATGTGGAGACCGTACTACCAAACGCTATCAAACAGTCATTTAGAAGTAAAAACCAGAGTGCCAGAAATGTTTGTAGATAGTACGCTGAATTTAAATGGCCCTCTGCGCAAAGTTCAGCTTATAACAAAAGGGACCGGACATACGGAAAGTGACCTAGTAATGTATTTGCCAGACGTTGGCATCTTATTTACAGGAGATCTGGTTTTTAACAACCGTCATCCATACCTAGGGCATGGGAATATTTCGAAATGGAAAGAATGGCTGGGTTTTATAAATACATTGAAGGTAACAAAAATACTTCCTGGTCATGGGAACCCAGGAAATCTGGACTTAGTTAATAACATAAAATCCTATATAGAAGATATCGAAAAGAAAGCAAAAAAACTTGCGGTTGAAAATATTTCTGAAGAAGGGCTAGATTCAATTAAAATTCCAAATAAATACAAAGATTGGTGGTTCGATAGGTTTTATACTCCTAATTTAAAATTTGCTTACGAATCCGTTACTACAGCCAATACAAATTAATTCAATTACCATTGGCAAATAGAATATGATCCGTAAATTAGTTGCTCTAAGGAAGTGCTGCATTCCAATTAACACCAGAGCTTCCTTCTTGGCGCCTGTATTTGTGCCCAATTAAAGAATGTGTAACTGAGATAACATTGCTGGCATATTGTATACGACATGCTACAAAATACATGTAAGCTTTGATGGATTTTAAAAAATTTATTTGTCATGAAACAAACAGGAATTTGGATTGATAAACGTGTTGCAATTGTTGTAACGCTCCAAAATGAGGAGGAACACTTAAATAAAATACATTCTTCCATTGAAGAATACAGACCAAAAGGAGGCAGCGGCACCAGATTAAAAGGTGGACCTCAGGATGTAGTTCAGGATAGTAAATTTACCGAGCGGGAAAAGCACCAACAAAAAAAGTTTTTTGGCACGATTGCAGACTATATGACTGATGCAGATGAAATTGTAATTTTTGGTCCAGCTGAAATGGGCAAAAAACTAAAGTCAGATATGGAAGAATCTAATAAAGCACTTTATAGTAAAGTTAAAGAGGTAAGGTCCGCAGATAGCATGACCGATAATCAGGTTAGGGCCTGGGTACGAGACTATTTTAGAAGGTAATGATATCTAGACCCATTCACTCTTAAGGATGTTAGATGAAATAGATAGAATGAGATATGCATTCTCTAAAAAGTATAAACAATAATAAATAGACTATGAAAATTAAAACTCTAACTCTAGGAGTATTGGCCATGATTTTATCCTGTGCCTCTCCCAAAGATGAATTGCAAAAAGCGGATTTGGTATTCACTAACGCTAAGGTCTATACTGTGAACCCCGAGCAACCCTGGGCAGAAGCGGTAGTCGTCAAAGGAACGGACATCGTCTATGTGGGAGACTCAGCGGAAGCCGAAGCCTATATTGGAGAGACAACCGAGGTGATCGATGCAGGCGGTAGGATCATGCTTCCCGGACTCATAGACACCCACTGTCATTTGCGGATTGCAGGACAGGCGAATTCGGTCATGCTCAACCTCTTCGAAACCATGACCGAAAGCCCTGAGGTACCAATGGAAATTATTCGGAAGCACGCCGAATCCCTGGGTCCTGATGACTGGGTATTAGGAACGGGTTGGGGAGCGGCTCAATTCCCGAACCCGACCAAAGAAGTTCTTGATGAACTGGTTGGAGGCAGGCCTGCGATCCTTGCCGATGATAGTCAGCACAACGGCTGGTACAGCAGTGCTGCCTTGGAATATTTCGGTATCGACGATGACACGCCAAATCCTGCAGGAGGTATCATCCAGCGAGACGAGAATGGCGAAGCTACCGGATTCCTATTGGAGAAAGCACACATCGCCAGGGGTTTTGCTGAAACACCCAAACTCTTTACAAAAGAGCAACAGGAAACAGCGGTCAAAAAAGGAATTGAATTGCTCAACCAGCAAGGAATAACAGCCATCATAGAAGCAGCTGCCATTACCAAAGAAGGAGGAGACGCAGTATATAAAAGAGTTCATGAGAAAGGAGAACTCAATGCCAGAGTCTCGATCAACGCGGTACATTTATCTCCCATGGACGATGCGGACAATGCCATAGCCTTGGACGACCGAATGTTTGAAGGCGATGAGATGCTCGACCTGCGAACCCTTAAATGGGCGATTGATGGCATTCCCGGCACCATGGCATTCATGCACGAGCCTTATAACGATGGTACACATCCTCCAGCCAACTACACCCAGGAAAGACTGAACGCGGAAGTGGATAAATACACCGAAATGGGCTACAGGATGATGTTTCACGCCGAAGGTGATGCCGGTATCGATCGTACGCTTACCGCACTGGAATATGCCAATGAAACAGGAAAACCCTTTGGCCCGAACGACCGGCATATCATCACACATCTGGATCATGGAGACCTCGGGCATTTCGAACGGATGAATAAACTAGATGTCATAGCACAGATACAACTTCACTGGCCGGCTCCTAATGATTATAATCGGGCTACGGTGTTTACAAACGTGAAACAAGAACTTGTAGACAAAATGTACGACTTCAGAGGTATGTATAACACGGGGCTGCATGTAGCGGCCGGTGCCGATTGGCCTACCGCTCCGGAATGGACCCCATGGGAGTTGTTTCAAGTGGGATTGACGCGAAAGACCGTCGATGGTGAAGGGGGCGTATTCCCCGGAGAACGACTTACCATGGAGGAAATGATTGAGGCATTTACCATAGAAGGGGCATATGCTATTTTTCGAGAAGACCTTGTCGGAAGTCTCGAGCCGGGGAAGAAAGCGGATCTGATTATTCTGGATAGGGATGTTTTCGAAGTCGCCAAAACCGACCCCATGAATCTACACGACACCAAGGTAGTCCTTACCCTTTTGAATGGGGAGGTAGTTTGGGGTGGTCCGAATTTTGAAAAGACCGTGGAAGGCAGTTCAGCAACAGTAGAATATGCAGACTATGTTGGTCGGGACGACCATATTTGTATTCCCGGAGTTTGGAATATTAAAGAAGAAGAATAAAACCAGACGGGTGATAATCACCATAATTATTTAAATATTTAAAATCAATATCCCTATGCGCACCACCAATCTCATCAACCTAAATATTGCTTTATTTTGTAGTTTGTCTATTCTATTACTTGGTTGTGTAGAAAAAAAGAAAACAATCCCTATGGAAAAATCATCCAACCTTGTAAATCCGGAAGAATGGCCAAGTATTAAGCCGATACCTTTAGACCCTGCTATTGAAGCACAAATAGATGAGATTCTTCCAAAACTTACCTTGGAACAAAAAGTAGGACAGGTCATACAAGCAGACAATGGTTCTGTTACGCCAGAAGAGGTAAAGAAATACCGATTGGGTTCTGTCCTAAGTGGGGGAAACTCAGCTCCTGGGCCACTACCCTACGCAGATACCAAAACCTGGCTGGCTATGGCAGACAAATATTATAATGCCTCCATTGACGAGGAGGGGGTTGAAATTGCTATTCCCTGTATTTGGGGTATTGATGCCGTACATGGTCATGCCAATCTCACGGGTGCCATCGTCTTTCCGCATAACGTTGGACTAGGCGCCATGAATAATCCAGACCTTATAGAACAAATCGCGAGAATCACGGCTCTGGAACTTACGGTCTCCGGACATGATTGGACCTTTGCCCCTACCTTGGCAGTACCACAAGATGTACGTTGGGGAAGAAGTTATGAGGGCTTTTCGGAAGACCCGGAGATAGTCCATGCCTATGGGGAACGTATCGTTTATGGCCTTCAGGGACGTATGGGTGAAGAAGATTTTATGGGTGATGGTAGGGTAATATCCAGTGCTAAACATTTTCTCGCTGATGGTGCTACCGAAAAAGGGGTAGATCAAGGAGATGCCCTTATCAGCGAAAAAGAATTACGAGATGTACATGCTGCTGGGTATTATAGTGCTATCCCTGCCGGAGTACAAACGGTAATGGCATCTTTCTCCAGTTGGCATGGAAGAAAATTACATGGTGACAAAGAACTTTTAACTGACGTTTTAAAAGGGCAAATGGGTTTCAACGGCTTCGTTGTAGGCGATTGGAACGGCCATGGGCAGGTTCCCAACTGCACCAATACGGATTGCCCGTATTCTCTAAATGCCGGACTGGATATGTATATGGCACCAGATAGCTGGAAAGGATTATATGAAAGTACCCTAAAACATGTTAAAAGTGGCACCATTCCTATGTCTCGCTTAGACGATGCTGTACGCCGTATTCTCCGTGTTAAAATTGCCTCTGGTATCTTTACAAAAGGAGCACCTAGTACACGCAAAAATGCAGGGGATGAAAGCCTTTTGGCCTTACCGGAAAATAGGGCGATTGCACGACAGGCCGTTCGGGAATCCATGGTGCTATTGAAAAATAACAACCAAACACTTCCCTTAGACGCGAGCAAAACCATATTGGTGATTGGAGATGGAGCGGCAAGTATATCTAAGGCATCTGGGGGTTGGACCTTGTCCTGGCAAGGTACCGGACATACCAACGAGGAATTTCCTAATGGAGAATCTATATTAGAAGGTATTAAGGAAGCCGTAGACAAGGCCGGTGGTAAATTACTATTTTCCCCTGAAGGAGATGCAAGTATAAAGGCCGACGTAGTCATTGCAGTGTACGGAGAAGATCCATACGCAGAGTTTCAGGGAGACAGGGAAAATATAGATTTTATCCCTAACGGCTTTGATGTTGGTAAATTGAAAGAATTTAAAGATAAAGGAATACCTGTGGTCTCCGTTTTTATCTCTGGACGCCCTCTTTGGAGTAATCCGGAAATAAATCAATCGGATGCCTTTGTGGCTACATGGTTGCCCGGTTCAGAAGGTGGCGGTGTTTCGGATATGCTGTTTCAAAGAGATCCTTCTTTCGATTTTAAGGGCCGACTTTCTTTTTCCTGGCCTGCGATAGCAGTAGTCTCAGAAGATGCAACGTCTCTTTTTCCATTGGGTTATGGTTTAACCTATGACAGCACCGAAGTAGTGGACCAACTTTCGGAAAACTCTGGTTTAGAATATAGTGAAGTAAGCTCTACCGGCGAGTTTTTTGTCAAGGGAGCTCCAGTTGCTCCCTGGGGCCTTTGGTTAAACTCGGGTGACTTAGACAAACAGGTTGCTAGTTACCCTACATCTGTGGGAGGACTTCTACTCAGTAAAACAGACCATAAGGCGCAAGAGGATGCCCTGAGGATAAAATGGACCGCAGCTGACCACGATCAGTTTCGAATTAGTACAGCTTCTCCTACGGACATGGCACGTCAGGCAAACGGAGCAATGGAACTGACCTTTTCAGCAAAATCATTCACTACGGATGAGGCAATTGTTCAAATTGGTATGTGTAATCCAGACGCCAACTGTGATAAAACGCTCAATATTCATATCGACGTTGAAGATTGGAGGAAATACCGAATAAGTCTTAGTTGCTTTGCCGATCTTGGGGTGGACATGACCAATATTAAGTCGGCCATTATGATTACCGCTGGAGAAGGTACAGACATCGGATTAGGTGATATTCGCTTGGAAACAGATCTGGATGCAAAACCTGGATGTGATGGTAAATAGTGGATGACCTAGTACTTGGTCACTTTAATACATTTGGTAAGACCCTGGGTTTATTAGAATTTCCAATAGAGCCATGATAAGACGTAACGAATCGGCAACTATAAGTACTTTTCGGAGAAATAGGAAAATATGCTTCTCCTAAAGTCTCCAATAGTTCTTAAAATTTAGTACATAAAACCAATGGGATCCCATCCAATCAATTTGTTGGTACGCTTTCTTTTAGAGCTTTTTGCTTTGATTTCTTATGGAATATATGGCTGGAGACAGGCAGATGGCTGGCTCCGTTTTGTAATGGCCATAGGACTGCCTATACTTATGGCTACAGTATGGGCCGTCTTTAATGTACCCCATGACGCCAGCAGATCAGGGAACGCCCCAATACCAATACCTGGCCTACTAAGACTTCTTCTGGAATTGGTATTCTTCGCATTTGCTGTATGGTGCCTTCTAGAGTCCAATTTTGTGAAGTCGAGCATGGTATTTGCCTTGATCGTACTACTTCACTATATAGTATCCTATGATCGAATAAGATGGTTGTTGACAAGAAATACAGCTGAATAATGACTTCTTTAATAGGAACAAAAACAGAACTGCTATAAGAAAGGTCCATCCGAATCCTTCCCTATCGTTATAATTACTAACTTACTTTATCAAACGTACTTCTCAGGAATATCACTATGAAACACTACTACATATCTTTTTCCAAAGCCTCTTACTCCACTAATTACGACAAAAGAATACAACTCCTAAACTTCCTATTTGTTTTACTGATTGGCTTACAGTCTTTTAGTCAAAAACCCAGAGCTAGGGAATTAGGAATTCCTTTTGTTGGAGAAACAGGGGAATTCAATGCTATTACAGATGTAAAAGGAGTGGAAGTTGGCTATAGTACGATTATCCGCGGTACGGGAAAAAACAAAGTTGGTAAAGGCCCTGTAAGGACCGGGGTAACAGCAATATTCCCCAGAGGTAAAGCCAAAAAGTTCAGTCCTGTTTATGCAAATTGGTATAGTCTCAATGGTAATGGAGAAATGACCGGAACCACATGGGTAACCGAATCCGGGTTTTTAGAGACCCCTATAATGATAACGAATACTAATAGTGTAGGCGAAGTAAGACAGGCCGTTTTAAAATGGTATGTAGACATAGATTGGTATAAGGGAGAAGACTGGTGGTATACCTATCCTGTTGTTGGAGAGACCTACGACGGTTTCTTAAATGACATTTATGGGTTTCATGTCAAAGAAGAGCATGTATTGGAGGCCATAGAAAACACAACCACAGCTAGAATAGCAGAAGGAAATGTTGGAGGGGGTACAGGAATGATGTGCCTTGGTTTTAAGGGTGGTACCGGGACCTCTTCCAGAGTTTTTAAAATTAAGGACGCTACTTATACTTTGGGAGTTCTTGTACAAGCCAACTTTGGAGCCAAACGAAATCTTACCATTGCTGGGGTCCCCGTAGGAATGGAATTAAAGGATACCTTGAATTACGAGTTCCATGCACCACCGGATTCCAGGCGAAAAGAAGGCGATGGATCCATCATTGTTGTTGTAGCCACAGATGCTCCCCTACTACCCCATCAACTTAAAAGGATTGCTCAAAGAGTTCCTTTAGGAATAGGGAATGTCGGAGGGAGAGGCAGTAATGGCTCCGGAGATATTTTTTTAGCGTTTTCTACTGCTAATGAAAACGCCTTTAACCGGGATGAGACAACGAATGTCTTGAGTATGTCGAATGATCAAATTACTCCCGTCTTTGAAGCAACCGTACAGGCAGTGGAGGAGGCTATCATAAATGCTATGGTAGCAGCAGAAACCATGGAAGGCATTAATGGAAATAAAGCCTTTGCCCTACCGCACGATTTGCTCATTAAAACAATGAAAAAGTACAATAGAATCCAAAACTAGAACAGGTATCGAAACGTAGCTCAAGCAAGTATGTGATGTACCCCTTTCTCGCTATTTACTATTCTTTTTGTTCCAAAAGTTAATCGAATAGTTCTATATTTGGTTTATAAGAGTTAGCACTACCCCCCTGATGCTTTTTCGTTTTTAAAGAACCCCCTACTGCCCATCATAAATTCATGAACATTATAGGTGTCATCATGAATGAGCAGAAAAGTAAGTTTCTAATTTCAAATAATAAAGAGTACCATGAGTAAACCTAAGCTTCAATTTGATTTATTATACAGATCCATAATTATTGGATTCCTAGTATTGGGAGTTACCAACAGCTATGCCCAGAATAAAGAGAGTACTAAATCCACTGATGCTACTCCTAAATTTAAAGGAAAAATTGCACTGGATGTACGGGATTCTCAATCGGATTGGTCTGCTTATACTCCAAAAAGTGCCCCGGAGGATGCCCCTAATATTTTATTCATTCTTTATGATGATACCGGGTTGGGAGCCTGGTCGCCCTATGGAGGAAAAATTAACATGCCTACTATGGACAAGTTAGCCACAAATGGGCTAACCTATACACAATGGCACACTACGGCACTCTGTTCCCCTACGCGATCTACTCTGCAAACCGGACGGAATCACCATTTAAATGGAATGGCAGCGATTACCGAAACAGCTGATGGTTTTCCTGGTTCCAATGGGAGAATGGGGCCCGAGGTAGTACCACTTTCAAAAATATTGCAAGACAATGGTTACAGTACTTTTTGGATTGGTAAAAATCATAATGTTCCAGAACAAGATGTGGCTTCCGGTGGCAGCAAAAAACAATGGCCATTACAGATGGGTTGGGACCGTTTTTATGGTTTTATAGGTGGTGAGACCAACCAGTGGTTTCCAGATTTAATAGAAGACAACCACTTTGTTGAAAGAGAGTTTGAAGAGGGATATCATCTATCTAAAGATTTGGCAGATCATGCATTGGGCATGCTTCGCGACCAACAGGCAACCAATCCTTCAAAGCCCTGGTATATGTGGTATAATCCTGGTGCCAATCATGCACCTCATCATGCACCAGAAGCCTATATTGCAAAATATAAGGGGGTGTTTGATGAAGGATATGATGTGTATAGAGAATGGGTAACGGAACGCATGATAGAAAAAGGAATTCTTCCTGAGGGTACTAAAAACACTCCTATGAATCCAATGCGCGAAGATATGGCCGAGGCTATTGATATGGTAAGGCCTTGGGAGTCTTTAAATGAGGACGAAAAAAAGTTATTTGCAAAAATGGCTGAGGTATATGCTGGATTTTCTGAGTATACGGATGCACAAGTAGGAAGAGTTATCGATTATTTAGAAGAAAGTGGTCAGCTGGAAAATACCATTATCCTTTATGCTGCAGATAATGGCGCTTCTGGAGAAGGAAGTCCGAATGGATCTGTAAATGAAAATAAGTTCTTTAACAATTTTCCAGATGAATTATCCGAAAACATGAAGTACCTAGATGTTTTAGGAGGTCCTGAAACCTATAATCACTACCCAACAGGATGGGCGTCGGCTTTTTCTGCTCCGTTTAAAATGTTTAAAAGATATTCGCAATACGCCGGTGGCACTAACGACCCCCTAGTAATTGCCTGGCCTAAAGGAATAAAGGCCAAAGGAGAAATAAGAAATCAATACCATCATTCCGTAGATATTGTGCCAACCTTACTGGAGGTAATAGGACTTGAAATGCCAGACGAATATAATGGGGTTAAACAAGTGCCTCTTTCAGGAGTATCGATGGCCTATACCTTTGATGCAACTCCTGATGCACCTACACAAAAAGAAGTTCAGTATTACGCTATGTTAGGGTCTAGAGGTATTTGGAAAGAAGGATGGAAAGCATCCGCAATTCATGCCCCACTATCTGGAAAAGGAAACTTTGACAAAGATGACTGGGAATTATATCATGTTGCTGAAGACCGTTCAGAATCTAAGGACCTCTCCGAAGAACATCCGGAAAAGCTACAAGAGTTGATTGATGCATGGTTCATTGAGGCAGAAAAAAATAATGTACTTCCTCTAGATGACAGAAGTGCGGCAGAGATACTAACCATAGAAAGGCCCTCTCAAGAACCGGAAAGAGACCGGTACATTTACTACCCCTTTGCAGCTCCCGTTCCCGAAGGTAATGCAGTGAATATTAGAGGTAGATCTTACAAAATTTTGTCCAATGTAGATGTCACCAATGAATCTTCGGGTGTATTATTTGCCCACGGATCCAGATTTGGCGGACATGCATTGTTTATTAAAGATAAAAAACTGTTCTATGTTTATAACTTTTTAGGCATAAAACCAGAACAAGTCTTTGAATCCTCCATACCGTTGTCTAATGGTAAACATACCGTAGGAATGGAATTTATAAGGGAAAAGACTGGAGATAAAGGGGAATCTATTGGCACTACAAAGTTGTATATTGATGATCAGCTTGTTGCAGAAGGGCCAATGAGAACGCAGCCGGCCAAATTTACCCTGTCTGGCGATGGGTTATGTGTTGGCTATGACAGTGGAGATGCTGTTAGTGAATTATACCCCTCACCAAGTAAGTACACTGGTGGCAAGCTAGGTTTTGTAGGAGTTACTGTAGAAGGGACCCCTTATATAGACTTGGAAGCAGAAGCAAAAAGAATAATGAAAAGGCAGTAACCACTTCATTGCCATATGCATTGTGATAGTCGCTGTTAGTACGCCAGATTAATTTCTGCCGGTTCTGGAGTAAATGATACCGTTATACACGCCATTACTGCTTCATAAACGACATTTTTGGTTACTTTTATGTATTCACACCAATATATCTTCAATAATGACCACTATAAAAAGTACAAAAGTTTATACTCTTAAAAGAACCAGTTTCATTTTCACCTTAATACTGCTCTGTTTATTGGGATGCGGTTCTCCCACAGAACAAGGAAAATCAGACAGTACCGAAAGTACAGAAACAGCTGCAAAGGACCCTCTCCCCTCATGGAATGAAGGTGCGACCAAAGAAGCCATTATGAACTATGTAAAGGAAGTAACTACCCAGGGAAACGACAACTATATCCCAGTACCTGATCGTATCGCTACCTTCGACAACGACGGAACCCTTTGGTCGGAACAACCTCTCTATTTTCAACTGTTTTTTACTATCGACAGGATTCATGATATGGCTGCAGATCATCCGGAATGGAAGACACAAGAACCTTTTAGATCCGTCCTGAATAACGACATGGAAAGCTTAAGTAAACAAGGCGTGAAAGGGTTGATGGAATTAATAATGACCACCCATGCAGGAACCACCACAGACGCCTTTGAAACCTTGGTAAAAAACTGGATAACTACCACCAAACATCCGGAAAAGGACAAATTGTTTACGGAACTTATTTACCAGCCCATGTTAGAACTTTTAGACTACTTGCGAGACAATGATTTTAAAGTTTTTATTGTATCCGGTGGCGGTATTGCGTTTATGCGTCCATGGACTGAAGAAGTATATAATATTCCGAGAGATCAGGTTATTGGGAGTAGTATTAAAACGGAATACGATTATAACGACGGTAATCCGGTCATTAAGAGGTTGGCAGAGATAGACCTGATTGATGATAAAGAAGGGAAGCCCGTAGGAATTGATCGCTATATTGGTCGGAAGCCGGTTTTTGCAGGAGGAAATTCGGACGGTGATTTGCAAATGTTACGATGGACAGATGCCAACCGTCTAAAAAGTTTTAAACTTTATGTACATCATACAGACTCCGTTAGAGAATGGGCGTACGATCGAAATTCTCATATAGGAGCCTTTGACAAAGGTTTTGATGAGGCTTTAGAAAAAGGCTGGACCATTGTAGATATGGAAAAAGATTGGAAGGTGATTTATCCCTATGAATTAAACGAGTAGGTCGTTCTTGCTGTGGAATACAGCTTAAATACTTAGCATGTTTCATGGAGCGACAGAATGCAACAAAATATCCCTCAAAGGTTTCTTCGGGTCTGGTGATTTTAATCTTCCTTCTGGTTTATGGTCCCTTAATACCCGCTATCTTAAAAAGTCCTGACGGAAAAATTACCGTAACGATTGTTATAGCAACCTTGGTTCTTTTGTTTGTTTTGTATCATTTCTATAACACCGTTTACACAATAGACAAGAACAAGCTTCAGGTAAGGTGTGGGTTGTTTAGCTATAGGCCCATTCCAATAGATGCGATAAAAGTCGTGACTCGTACGAACTCTATTATTTCAGCTCCAGCCTCATCTTTTGACCGAATTCAAATAGACTATTTAAATGATAAGAGCATCGTTATTTCTCCAAAAGACAAGAGACGTTTTATTAACGACATGCGCCAAATAAATCCGAACATCATAAATAAGACTTTAGGGTAATTCTATTGTTGACAAGACCAAATATCGAGAAGAGAACAGCAAGAATGGCTTGTAAGCTATGGTTTCAGTTACATTTGCGCACGCAATTGTTAGCGAAAACCTTTTAGAACAAGACCTTGTTCTGTTTTAAGCACTTCCATAATAAGCCATTGCTTTATCCCTAAATCTTAATAATAACAGAATAGATTGCCAATGAGTTTTTTGGAGTAGTAGAAGACACCTCAGTAAAATACAAAATGAGAAGTCTTAAACAAAAACCTACCTTTTTGTATCTTAGAAGGCAAATGACAGCCTAATTTCATCCAATTTTAATTAATCCATTCCATTCGGGTTGAAGAAAACACGCAAAAATATTACCATTGCTGTACTTCCCTTTAAAGTACTTAGTGGCGACCCTCGCGTTAATACCCTATTTGAAGGATTTGTAGAGGACCTAATCACGAGTTTTTCAAAATTCGTGGGCTTGTCGGTTATATCCTCCTTTTCAACCAATCAACTGGGAAGTAACCCTGCTCAAAAAAAAATAAGCAAACTCGGTGCAGACTATATTGTGTCTGGCAATGTAAGGCATCAAAAAGATAACATTCGCCTTAGCATCCAACTAATTAAATTAGACGATAGTAGCTTGGTTTTTGCGGATTCTTATGACCTAACCCTAGAATCGCTCTTTGAAATTCAAGACAGGATAATTCAGCAAGTGGTTACTATTTTACAAGAAAAAATTAACTTCAGTCTACTCTCCCACTCCTACAAAAAAAATACAGTAGAATTAGCCGCATATGAGAATTATTTGATTGGCATGCATACCCTTATGAAAGGGTCTATGGATAATGATAAAAAGTCAAGACACTATTTTGAGGCAGCAATAAAGATCGATCCAAACTATTCTTTGGCATATACGGGGCTTGCACTGAGTTATTTTAACTTTTGGTCATGCCTCCTGTGGGAACGATGGGACGAAAGTATGCAGGGCGCGCATGACTATGCACTGAAAGCGGTGGAACTGGATCCGAATGATTACATTGCTTTAGGTGTTCTGGGCAGAACCTATGTATATAAGGGAGCATATGAAAAAGCAGAACACTATTTACGCAAGTCGATCCGTATGAATCCAAATGACACTACAAATCTTTTAAGGGTTGCATATTCCTTGCTGTATTTAGGTTATACCTCAGAAGCCGTCAAATTATACACTAAAGCGATTGAGATTAATCCCTTACACTTAGAACATTATTTTGCCTATGGTGCCAGTTTTTATCTAGAATCAGGTGACTTTGAGAAAAGTATTGACTTGAGCAAAAAGGTGAAATCGACCGTATGGACCGATTTCCCTGCAGTTGTCGCTGCGGCCTATTTACAAACAGGTGAAATAGATGAGCTATGGAAAAATTGGGAAATATATCTTCAACAATTTAAGGCTGCCGCCTATACAGGTAAAAAGGACCTCTGTACCGAGGCAATTGAGTGGCTGATAACATTGAACCCATTTAAGGGATTTACCTATTTAAGTGCCCTAGGTGACTATATTAAAAAGCACAAGGATATTTCCACAAAGGTAGAAGCCTCAGAAACACAGGAAGAAACTACTTGTTTTCTATTTAAGGAAGGTATTTGGAAAATCCATTATAATGGCAAAACCACTTTTCACAAAAATGCCAAGGGATTTCACGACATCCATAAACTGCTAAGTTTTCCAAATCAAGAATTCCACTGTCTGGATTTAATGGGAGCAGCAACGGACGAACGAAATACAATTGCATCTGTTGATGCAAAAGCTAAATCGCAATATCTGAATAGAATTAACGAACTCCAGCAGGATATTCAGGAGGCTGAAGATATGAATCAGATAGAAACCGTATCGAGACTCCAGGAAGAATACGATGCTCTATTGGAACACTTATCCAGCTCGCTGGGAATGGGCGGTAAGACTCGAAAGCTTAGTTCTACCATGGAAAAAGCCCGATCTGCAATAACCTGGCGTATTCGAAACACCATTAAAAAAATAGATAAAACCCATCCAGAGCTTGGCAAACATCTCGGCAATTCCATCAAAACGGGAGTTCAATGTGTTTATAGGCCAGAGGTACCCCTAGAATGGGTGCTGTAAGTTGTTTCATTTCTCTTTCTAAAGAATTCCTCACATCGTAAGTTCAAAACTTACGCCTATAGTAGTAAAGAGCATTTATTAACAACCTAAAATCACTCTCATGCCAACACCAATTGAAATACTACTAGACCCAATCTCACTAATCGCTTTAGCTATGTATGGAATCTTAATCCTTTGGGAAACTTTTTTCCCTGCAGTAGATCTACCAAAAGTTAAAAATTGGAAGCTAAGAGGCTTAACGTCCTTTATAGTGTACTTTTTCTTATCTTCCTATCTCCCCTTACTCACCGATCCCTTTTTATCACAGTACCAGCTATTTGATTTAACCTTTCTTGGAAACCTAGGCGGAGGTCTGCTGGCTATTGTACTATATGAGTTTGGTGTCTTTATTTGGCACTGGGCCATGCATAAGTCGGACTTCCTGTGGCGCGTATTCCATCAAATGCACCATAGTGCGGAACGCGTTGATACTTATGGGGCCTTTTATTTCAGCCTATTCGATATGATAGGTTTTACATTCCTGGGAAGTATATGTTTAGCCTTATTGATAGGGGTAACCCCCCAGGCAGTAACCATTATGCTATTAACCACAATGTTTTTGGGAATTTTCCAACATACCAATATTAAAACTCCCCAGTGGATAGGTTATATTATTCAACGACCAGAAAGTCATACCGTTCACCATGCCAAAGGTATTCATAAGTATAACTACTCCGATTTACCAATATTTGATATGCTATTCGGAACCTTTAAAAATCCAAAAGGATACGAACATGAAACGGGATTTTATAAAGGTGCATCTTCCAAAGTAATGGAAATGCTTACGTTCAAGGATATCAACAAAATAAAAAGTAATTAATATGAAAAGCCTGCGCCAAAAAATATCCAATTCTTTCTATCTGACAGATGGTGGCTTAGAAACAGACTTGATCTTTCACAGGAAAATTGACTTACCACATTTTGCCGCATTCCCCTTGTTGATGAAACCACAGTATTTCGAAGTTCTACTACAGTACTATTCCGGGTATATGGATATTGCTAAAGAGTATGGTGCTGGGTTTATTTTGGAGAGTCCCACTTGGCGCGCCAATAGGGATTGGGCTTTTAAACTAGGGTTTGATATTGAAGACCTTAAAACGTTTAATAACAAGGCTGTACGTCTAATGGAAATCCTTAAAGAGAAATATAGTGAAAGCATCGCTGATATACTCATAAGTGGACAACTCGGACCTCGTGGTGATGGATATCAAATCGAAACAAAGATGACCGTGGAACAAGCCAGGAAGTACCATAGCTCACAAATTCAAAATTTTAAAATGGGGAGGGTTGATATGGTATCGGCTATAACCATGACGTATACAGAAGAGGCTATTGGCATTGCCCTATCAGCGCAAAAAGAAAGATTGCCTGTAGTAATTTCTTTTACTGTGGAAACGGATGGTAAGTTGCCCAGCGGCAATAGCCTTCAGGAAGCAATTCGAGAAGTGGATCAGGCCACAGACACTTATCCTTCGTACTATATGATTAATTGTGCTCATCCATCTCACTTTTCCGAGAGTATCAAAGACGGGCATGGTTGGCAATCTAGAATTATGGGAGTTAGGACCAATGCCTCTTGTAAAAGCCATGAAGAACTAGATCAATCTACTGAAATTGATATTGGTGATATCAAAGAATTAGGAAAATGGCATAAAAAATTGCAACAAGTTTTACCTAAGCTAAGAGTATATGGCGGATGTTGTGGTACAGACACTTCCCATATAAAATCCATTTGTGAACATATAAGCCTTCCCACCAAACCTCTAAAACCTGGAGTGTTGCACGAATAGCTAATACCTATTTTTAAAAATGATTGGCTCTACACTTGGGAGGAAGGTATATTTTCTAAATATCACTAAGCATTCCAAAACATCGATTATTTATTAATCATTGGCAAGACTTCCCACATTGAAAATACATTTGTTCAAACAAAAAAGCCTCCGTTTTTTTTGAAGCCAAATGACCCTCATGAAATAAGAACTTTAATCTAATAATACTTCGCCAGCTTAAAGAAATAGAATATTTATTAAATTAGATGTGCAACCAAGAAGTAGTGGAGAGACTATTATTCTCTATCACTCTATATCCAAACCAATGCAAAATAAACCCAAGATAGCAGCTGCCCAACTTACACCTGTTTTTTTAAATAAGGCCGCAACGGTAGAAAAAGCCTGCAAAGCAATTCAGGAGGCTGGTGAAAACGGTGCGGACCTATTAGTATTTCCTGAAGCTTTTATTTCAGGATATCCAGACTGGGTATGGCTTATCCCAAATAGTAAAGGAGGAGAATTAAATGCACTTTACAAGGAACTCGTAAAAAATGCAGTTTCTATTCCGGATGATTCTACAAAAAAACTTTGCGCTGCCGCTAAAGCAGCATCTGTAAACGTGGTTATGGGACTCCACGAGAGAAACACAGAATCCAGCAATGCCAGCTTGTTTAATAGTTTGCTTTTTATAAGCGAAAAGGGAGAAGTTATTGGGAAACACAGAAAACTCATACCTACTGGAGGAGAACGTCTTGTATGGTCCCGTGGAGATGGAAGCAGTCTAGGTTCCTATGATACCACTGCAGGAAAATTAGCAGGATTGATCTGTTGGGAAAACCTCATGCCATTGGCCAGGAATGCCATTTACGAGTCGGGAGCGCAGATTCTCGCTGCACCAACATGGGATAAAAGCGCCAATTGGTTACAATCCATGCAGCATATTGCGAGAGAAGGGGGTCTCTTTGTGATTAGTACCTGTATGGCAATTAAAATCAGTGATATTCCCGATAGCTATGGTTTTAAAAAGCTTTACCCAGAGGATAGGGAATGGATAAATTTTGGCAATAGTTGTATTATTGGACCGAATGGGAAAATTATAGCTGGACCTCTGGAAGCAGAAGAGCGTATTTTGTATGCAGATATAGATCTTGATGTTATTTATATGGCAAAGCGAATGTTCGATGTGGTAGGGAATTATTCCAGACCAGATGTTTTTACATTCGACGTGAAACCGAACTCCTAAAATTATTGTAATCCCCATCTGAGTGCTTTCACATTTAAAAGAAATGTAAAACCTTGGTTCCAAGACATACTCCCTTCCCACATAATTCTTTATAGCAATTTCAAAATCCATTGTGAATAGTATACGAATAGTGAATACTCGAGTCGGACATTCTGTACCTTTTGTCCTTCATAAATACATTTGTTTTTACACAAATGGGTAAAAACACTAAAACCCAATAAAAATGACAGTATTAAAAGGGCTCCTTAAAACCTACATTCTCTATGTAAGGATCGTTGTAATAAGTATTTCGTTTATTTTGATTTCTTGTACCAATGAACCCAAGAAATCACCCCCCGTACAATCGGTAGAGGTTCAGAAAGAAAGCGAATACCATGTGGCAGCCTACGTCTGGCCCTCTTGCCATCACGATGAGCGTTTTGGAGACATGTTATGGCCAGAACAAACTGGAGAATGGGAGGTAATTAAAAAAGGTACTGCCAGATTTGAAGGACATTACCAGCCAAAAATACCTCTTTGGGGATATGAAATGGACGACGACCCCAGGGTAATGGAAAAATGGATTGATGCCGCTACAGACCATGGCGTTAACACCTTTATTTTTGATTGGTATTGGTTTGATGATGGTCCCTATCTGGAAAGTAGCCTTAACAACGGCTTCCTCAAAGCGGCTAATCGCAACAAAATGAACTTCTATATTATGTGGGCCAATCATGATGTAAAACAGAATTACTGGAACGTCCATAAATATAAAAAAGACGACAGCTTGCTATGGGACGGAGCGGTCGACCGAGAAAATTTTGAGATTGTTGTAGACCGTGTAATTGAGAACTATTTTAAACAGCCCAATTATTTTAAAATAGATGGTATGCCAGTATTCTCCATATTTAGCTTAAAAAATTTGATAGAAGGACTAGGAGGACAAGACCAAACCGTAGATGCCCTAGAATATTTCAGATCTAAGACAAAAGAAGCGGGATTTCCAGACCTGCATCTCCAGTTAATAATATACGGGGGACCAAATGACGAAAGAATAGCCCTCCATAAAAGGTTAAAAATTAACAGTCTTACGCAGTACAACTGGGGTTGGATGAAAGAACAAGACTATATGAAATGGGCAACTAAAGCCATAGAAAAAAGAACAAAATGGGACAGTGAACAGAGTTTACCATTTTTTTCGAATGTTTCCATAGGATGGGATGACACCCCCAGATTCCCTCATAAAGGAGAACAAGATATTGTGCGGTATAACCAATCCCCTGAAAGCTTTGCTGGATTTCTGCAAGAAGCCAAAAACTATAGCGACGCACACCCAAATCAGACAAAACTTATTACTTTGTTTTCATGGAACGAATGGATTGAGGGTGGGTATTTATTACCAGACAGAAAATATGGTTTTGAATACCTGAAAAAAGTTAAATCCGTCATGGATGGCTCCTTTGATCCCTATAGCTCAAACAGTTCAGGAAAAAGCACTCAATAAGAATGCTAGCTGGTAATTTTTAGCGTCGCCCAGAACGCGGAGTTTAGTTGTTTGTTCCTAAATTTGCTCTTATGAACGTCATGAATAATACGATAACTTCACGAGTTGCAGATTTTCTGGAAAAATATCCGCCATTTAATGAAATGCATACTAGAGATCTTTTGGAGTTATCCTCTAGCATTCGAATACTGTATAAAGAAAAGGGGAAGGTTATCTTTAGAAAGGGCGAAAAAGGACATGAGGAGTTTTACGTAGTACATAAAGGTGCCGTTGATCTAAGGAAGCCCGATACAGATGCGATCATTGATATTTGTGACGAAGGAGACATCTTTGGTTTAAGACCCCTAATGGCAAATGAAAGTTACCAATTAGACGCGAAGACCTTCGAAGAAAGCATCCTTTACGCCATTCCCATTGAACCCTTTAAAGCTTATGTCAAGACCTATGAAGAACTGGGGAATTTTCTTATAGAGAGTTTTGCAGCGAATACCAGAAACCCCTACTCCCCTATTCCCAATGGCAGACTTCTCTCCGCAAACGAGGCACAGCCATCAGAAACTGTCGGTAATACCATAGACTTTCAACCTATTCGATACACCACAAAGATAATAGGCGTTGGTCCGAATACAGACTCGAATACGGTGGCACAACTTATGGTAAAAAAAGACATCGGTTCCGTATTGGTTCAAAAAAAAGGTTTGCCAATTGGAATTATCACAACAACGGATTTGCTTAGTGCCTTTTCGAAAAAGGATGCCGATGCCGCTCTGAAGGCCAAAGACGTCATGACAACTCCTATTATTACCTATCCCAAAGATTTGTCTATTTCACAGGCACAAATGGCACTTATGAAAAACAATATTAGTCATTTATGTCTAACGGAAGATGGTACTGTTCATACGCCAGCAGTGGGAGTCCTCTCCACCCAAGATATCATGATAGCTTTGGGCAATAGTCCAGTAGCAATAATGAAAGCTATTACACGAGCAAAGAAGGTGAAAGAGTTGCGAACAGCTAGGAAAAATATTCGCGTATTGCTTAAAGACTACCTGGATTCCAATATACCTGTTTCTATTTCCTCCAAAATCATTGCTGAGCTGAATGATGCCTGCATGAAACAACTAATAAAATTAGTACTTGCAAAGAAAAAGAACAACCCGCCTGTTGCATTCGCATGGCTTTCGCTTGGCAGTCAGGGAAGAGGGGAACAATTGTTGCAAACCGATCAGGATAATGCCATTCTGTTCGAGGATGTTCCGGAGGAAGACCTACCGAAAACTACAGAGTTCTTTTTGGAGCTTGCCAATCAAATTACTAAAGGATTAAATAAAATTGGATACGCCTATTGTCCTGCGGAAATGATGGCTTCTAACCCAAGCTGGTGCCTAAGTCTTAATGAATGGAAAGCAAAAACTTCCCAATGGATTATAAACCCTGGAAGCAATGAAGTATTACAATCTTCTATTTTCTTTGATTACAATCTTACCTATGGCGATTCTAAACTCGTTGAAACCTTAACCAAACATATTTTTAACACCATTAGAAAATACCCCGTTTTCTATTTTCATTTGGCAGCAGGAGCGCTACAATATCCTTCTCCTACAGGGTTTTTCAGGAGATTCCTCCTAGAACAAGACGGTAAACACAAAGATCTTTTTGACCTTAAACAACGTGCCTTAATGCCTTTGACAGATGCGGCAAGGGTCTTACTTCTTTCTCACGAAATAAAAAAAATAAACAATACTTCCGAAAGGTTCGAGAAATTGGCAGAATTAGAACCTTCAAACAGAGATTTATATCTGAGTTGTTCCTATGCCACAAAGGCACTGATGAAATTTAGGGCCAAACAGGGCATACGCAACATGGATACGGGTAGGTATATACAAATAGACGGTTTGAGTAAGGAAGAAAAAGTAAAATTGAAGAGGACCTTTAAAATTATTAAGGAAATTCAGGATATAGTGGCAGTAAGGTTTAAAGTTTCAAACGTACTACGATGAGATTTTTCTTTACCAAAAAGGGAATACCGAATGTACCAGAATATTGGAAAAAATATACGGATAAATTCAAGGAAAAGGATGCAATTTCTATTCCTGATACCCGCTTTGTAGTTTTCGATACGGAAACGACAGGATTTAATCTTTTTAAAGATCGAATACTCAGTATAGGCGCACTATCTATTGTTAATAGTAGCATCTCTGTCAAGAATAGTTTGGAGATATACCTCGCACAGAAGTATTACGATCCAAAAACAGCTTCCATTCACGGTATTCTAAAAAATGAGAAAACGCACTATTACAGCGAAGAGGAAGGTCTTGTGCTGTTTTTGAATTATATCGAAAATGCGGTTTTGGTAGGGCATCATATTCAATTTGATATTAATATGATCAATAAAGCGCTTGCCAGAATGGAGCTCCCAGAGCTAAAAAATCATTGTATTGATACGGCCAATCTATATAAAAAAACGCTTTTAAAAACTCCCCTTCTAGCCAAAAAGCAGGTCTATAGTCTGGACGAAATCGCTACTAAATACGACATTAGCGTTAAAGACAGGCATACAGCGATGGGAGATGCTTATATAACCGCTATAGCTTTTCTCAAGATCATAGCGAGATTAGAGGAAAAGGATGCGCTTCAGTTAGGAGATTTGTATACTACCTAAGTCTAAGTAGAATAGCCATCCAAAAATTTCAGAATATTTTGCTCTATCCGCTCTTGGATATTGGAAGTCTCTGCCTTAACAAATTTTTCTCCGGTTATATTTTCATAGAGCTCTATATACCTTTCTGATACGCTTCCTACATAGGCGTCAGACATAATAGGAACCTCCTGTCCTTCCAGGCCTTGAAAGTTATTTTGTATAAGCCACTGTCTTACAAATTCTTTAGACAATTGCTTTTGAGGAACTCTTTCACGCTGTCTTTCTTCGTATCCTTCCTTATAGAAATATCTGGAAGAGTCTGGCGTATGAATCTCATCAATAAGTACTATTTTACCCGATTTGGTTTTTCCAAACTCATATTTAGTATCCACCAATATTAATCCCTGTTCCGACGCAATACTGCTCCCTCTTTTGAATAAGGCTTTAGTATACTCTTCTAAAACGGCATAGTCTTCCTTGGAAACAATTCCTTTTTCTATGATTTGTTCTTTTGATATATCCTCATCATGGTTTCCTTCCTCTGCCTTGGTAGCAGGCGTAATAATGGGTGTCGGGAAGGGGTCATTTTCTTTCATGCCCTCTGGCATTGGGACCCCACAAAGGCTTCTCTTCCCTAAAGCATACTCTCGTGCTGCATGTCCGGACATATATCCTCGGATCACCATCTCCACTTTAAAGGGGTCGCAGGCTTCACCAATAGCTACGTTTGGATCTGGGGTAGCTACAAGCCAATTTGGTACAATATCACTTGTCTGTGCCATCATTTTAGTGGCAATTTGATTTAGAATTTGTCCCTTATAGGGAATCCCTTTTGGCATGACCACATCAAAGGCAGAGAGTCGATCTGTAGCTATCATCACCAGAAGGTCATTTTCTAAAAAATATACTTCGCGTACCTTTCCTTTATAAACTTTCTTTTGTCCTGGGAAATTATAGTCGGTTTTGGTTATGGTTTCTATCATAAGGCCCTAGTTCTGGTGTTCAATATTTTTATATGCATCTATTACCTTTTTGACCAGACTATGGCGAATAACGTCCTTATCGTCTAAATAGATGATTTCTATTCCTTTTACGTTTTTTAAAATTAGCAGTGCTTCCTTTAAACCCGAAATAACGCGTCTAGGCAAATCGATCTGACCAGGATCGCCCGTTATTATAAATTTAGCGTGCTTTCCCATACGCGTTAAGAACATCTTCATTTGCGCATGCGTGGTATTTTGTGCCTCATCTAGTATTACAAAGGCGTTATCTAGCGTACGGCCCCGCATAAAAGCCATAGGTGCTATTTGAATGGTACCGTTTTCAATAAAATGATTTAGCTTTTCTCCTGGTATCATATCGCGTAATGCATCGTATAATGGTTGCATATAAGGATCTAGCTTCTCTTTGAGATCTCCTGGTAGAAATCCTAAATTCTCTCCAGCTTCAACCGCTGGTCTTGTGAGAATTATTCTTTTTACCTCTTTATTTTTAAGAGCCCTGACCGCAAGCGCTACACCAGTATAGGTCTTTCCTGTTCCTGCTGGTCCTATAGCAAATACCATGTCATTCTTAACGGTGGCATCTACTAACTTTCTTTGATTTGCGGTAATGGCCTTAATATACTTCCCATTCACACCGTGGACTAAAACATCTGCACTACTTTCCGAAGACTCGTAGGCTTCCTTCTCATTAGTCTCTAATAAGCGTTCAATAACATTCTCATTGAGAGCGTTATATTTTATGAAATGATTGGTGAGAAGTTTAAACCTCTTATCAAATTCCGTTAAAAGTTCGTCGTCCCCAAAGACCTTTATCTTGCTTCCTCTGGCAACTATTTTCAGCTTAGGAAAATGCTTTTTAAGTAAGTTAATATGTTCGTTTCGGTGTCCGAAGAATTCTCTTGGGCTAATCTCAGTAAGTTCTAAAGTAAGTTCGTTCAAAGAATAGAAAAGTTTAATTTATCTGTACCTTCATTTAAATTTCTGTAGGCTGTTTTTTTCATGTAGTTTTGTGGAACAAACTTAATTAAAAATTGGTTTGATCACCTAAAAAAAATATCAACATTGCTGCATGGCAATCATTACTTTAACTACAGATTTCGGGTATAAAGACCATTTTGTTGGAGCTATTAAAGGTACTATATTCAGGGAATTAGCGGATGCCAAAATTGTTGATATAACCCATGCTATAAGGCCTTTTAACATACAAGAGTGTGCCTATATTCTCAAAAATTCCTATAAAGCTTTTCCTCCTGGAACTATCCATCTCGTTGGGGTAGACTCGGAGCCAACACAAGAAAATAAACATATTGCAGTACAGGTAGACGATCATTACTTTATAAGTGCCAATAATGGCGTAATCAGCTTGATAACTTCGGAAGTAACGCCAGAAAAGGTCGTCGAAATAAATATTCCCAATCCAATTTATGGTTCTTTTCCCGTTATGGATGTTTTTGTACAAGTTGCTTGTCATATTGCAAGGGGCGGTAAACTAGACGTAGTAGGAAAGCCGTTTCAGGAACTAAAAGTACTAAAGGAGTTCTCCCCCAGGGTTGGTCCGGAAGGCAAAAGTATTATTGGAAATGTCATTTATATAGACAATTATGGCAATGTAGTAACAAACATTCAAAAGAGCCTTTTCGAAGCTTATCGCAACGGGAGATCCTTTGAAATTCAGGCGAGAAACAGAAAAATAAAAACCATTCATAACACCTACTCTTCTATCATAGATTTTAATCTGGAAAAGAATCAAAGAAAAGGACCGGGTGATTTGTTGGCACTGTTTAATTCTTCAAACTATATAGAATTAGCCATCTATAAAAGTGACCTTAATACCGTAGGAGGAGCCTCCAGTTTATTAGGACTAAACTATCGGGATACCATCCATATAAAATTCACATAAATGCTTATACGTCTTGTTAAATTGACTTTAAAAAAAGAAAATATTGCTAGTTTTGAGCAAATTTTTGCAGAATCCAAAGAAAAGATCAGGGCTTGCCCCGGTTGTACGCATTTAGAATTACTGAGAGGAAAGGATACGACTAATGTGTTTTTTACAAAGAGTCATTGGAATACTGAGAGCGATTTGCAAAACTACCGCAATTCTGATTTTTTTCGGACGATTTGGGCAAAAACAAAACTACTTTTTGATGAAAAGGCAGAAGCCTGGAGTCTGGAAGTCGCACAAACTACATTATACTAATCATGCTGGCAATATTTAAGAAAGAAATACATTCTTTTTTCAGTTCTCCTGTTGGGTATTTAATTATAGGACTATTTCTACTGCTTAACGGTTTGTTTTTGTGGGTATTAAAAGGGCAGTATAATATTTTTGACTATGGCTTTGCAAATTTGAGTCAGTTCTTTCTTCTCACTCCATGGGTAATGCTCCTTATTATTCCAGCAATAACCATGAAGAGTTTTTCAGAGGAAACAAAAACAGGAACCCTGGAACTCTTATTAATAAAACCTATAGGCAACTTAAAAATCATCTTGGGAAAATTTCTTGGAGCTGTAACTCTTGTTCTTATCGCACTAGTCCCGACTATTCTGTATGTATTTGCTATTTCTGACCTAGGGATGCTCGAAGCTAATTATGATTTAGGATTGGTTATTGGGTCTTATATTGGGCTTATTTTATTGGTTACCTCCTACACGGCCATAGGAATTTTTACATCGAGCCTTACTTCAAATCAGATAGTAGCATTTCTCCTGGGACTTCTGTTAAGCTTTCTATTCTATTATGGTTTTGAGGCGGTCGCAAATACTATTCCCAATACTTCCATAGGTGGTTTTATAAAAAACCTCAGTATGAAATATCACTTTGAAGGGATAGCCCTGGGTGTACTAAAGGTTAGTGATGTAGTGTACTTCTTGTTCTTGACAAGTCTTTTCCTCTTTCTCTCCCAAGTTGAACTCGATAAGATAAAACGAAAATGAGGCAAAATAAAGTAATCCATAGCCTCCTGGCAATTCTAATTTTCGTTGTTGCGACTAGCCTGGTGTCCAAAATACATTTAAAATTAGATTTAACCGAAGACCAGCGTTATACCTTAACCGAGGCCGCGATAGAAACCGCCTTAAAGCCTAAGGGAGAAATAACTGTTGATGTTCTCTTGGGAGGAGAACTCCCTCCAGAATTTACTCGCCTCAGAGTGGAAACCGATCAAATATTACGCGAATTTTCCGCTATTAATTCGATGATACATTTCCAAATAGTGGATCCATTGGAAAATGAGGAGGAAAGTGAAACGATAATCAGAGAATTACAGAGTTTTGGATTAACACCGGCTAATATTACTATTGAAGAAAATGCAAGAGTTTCGCAAGAGATATTCTTTCCTTGGGCGATTGTAAGCCATAAGAATAAAACGGTTAAAGTACCACTATTGAGGAACAAACTCGGGGCTACCATGGAAGATCGAGTGAGCCTTTCTGTTCAAAACCTGGAATATGCATTTGCCGATGCTTTTGCCAAACTCGCTATGGAGGAAAAGAAAAAAATTGCCGTACTCAGGGGTAATGGAGAACTAGATGACCTGTATATAGCAGATTTTCTTTCAAGTTTGAAAGAGTATTACAATTTAGGAGTTATAACCTTAGATTCTTCGGCTACCAACGCTGAAAAACTATTTAAACAACTGAGTTCCTATGATCTTGCCATTATTGCCAAACCAACGGAGCCCTTTACTGAAGAGGAAAAATACCTTTTAGACCAATATATGGTTAAAGGTGGAAAAACCCTATGGCTTGTAGACAAGGTAGCAATTGAACTAGACAGCCTCTTCAACGAAAAAGGCTCTTCTTTGGCATACCCAAGAGAACTAAATTTAGACGATCTCTTTTTTAGATATGGTGTTAGGATAAATCCCGTTTTAGTAGATGATATGTATGCTACCCAAATTGTCCTTGCAACTGGGGATGGAAACAACACCCAATACAATCCGGTACCCTGGACGTATCATCCCATGGTCTTTTCACGTGATAACCATCCCATTAATAAAAATATGGAAGCGCTTCGGTTACAGTTCGCGAATAGTATAGATACCTTGTCCAATTCTTACAGAAAGACGATACTTTTGCGTAGTTCACCCCTATCGAAAACAGATGGTACTCCTAAAATTATAAGTTTAGATAAAATATCAGAAGATATTGATAAACAAAACTTTAATGATGGAGATAAACCTCTTGCTGTCTTAGTTGAGGGCGACTTTGTCTCTGCCTATGCCAATCGCATAGAGCCTCTATCTCTTGAAGGTGCCCAGAAAAAGGGAAAAGAAAATAAAATGATCCTTGTAGCCGATGGCGATCTTATAAAAAATCAGGTTCGCAATAATCTTCCTCTTGAGTTGGGCTATGATAAATGGACAAACAATTACTATGGAAACAAGGATTTCCTTGTAAATAGTGTCAATTATTTACTAGATGAATCAGGACTTATAAACATCCGAAACAAAATGGTTAAAATTCCTTTATTGGATGAGGAAAAGATAGAACAACATAAAAGAAAGTGGCAGCTAATAAATATAGGTGTTCCAATGGCTTTGGTATTTCTTTTTGCCGTGTTCTTCGCCTATACTCGAAAAAGAAAATTTGCAGCGTAGCTGTTGATAAGTTTGTTTTCCACCACCATACATTTAAGATATATTTGTTTCTAGTGAAATCTCTAGCGGGAAATAACTTGCACAACAGACAATAACCAGAAATTAAAGCGGAAATTAGAATGAAATTCATTGTA
>CAZWPZ010000273.1:0-13676 GCA_964636005.1 uncultured Eudoraea sp. | reverse complement strand
GATGTAAAAAAAGAGTTGGCATTTGCCCAAAGGAAGATTGTAGACAGTGCTAAATTCTGGTGGGCACATACCCAGGGAGATCTCGACGGGGACGGCTTGGCAGATCTTGTTTTTATCAACAACAACGCTTCTGGTGGTTATTTGGCCTATTACAAGGGTCAGAAAGAACCAGGTTTGTGGAAGTTGCATATAATTTCGGAGAGTCCAACAACTGGTGGACTTTTCGCAAGTGGTGATTTAGAATGTGCAGATATCGATGGAGACGGAGATTTAGATGTATTCGCCGTTAAGCATCCAGGAGAATGGACCGATGCTTCTGCATCTGCCGAATTGTTTTGGTATGAAAATACTGGTGGGGATTGGATTTCGCATACCATAGGTATGGCTCCGGATGCGGTTAAAGATGTGAGTTTTGCAGATTTCGACAAGGATGGAAATTTAGATATGTCTATCTTAACTTTTGATGAGCACACCTTAAGTATTTTTAAACAACTAGATGCAGATAATTGGGAGCGTGTACAGTATATTCAAAATGATGTTCTACACGAAGGAATGGGTGTAGGAGACTTCAACGGAGATCAATATGTAGATATAGTAGCTACTGGAATGATATACTATAATCCGGGAGCTGCTATTGAAGAAGAATGGAAAGAAGTAAATCTGGATGAACAATGGAACAATCAGGAAGGAGACTGGTCCAGAAACGGTACTAAGACCTGTGTAAAAGATATAGACGGAGATGGCAATGTAGAAATTGTCATGGCCCATTCCGAAAGAGGTGGGTACCCTTTAGCCATTTATAAGCGATCCGGCGACCAGTTTACAGCGCACATTGTAAAAGATAGCATAGTTGCCTGCCATACCTTACAGGTATTCGATTTCGATTTAGATGGAAATCAGGATATTCTTGCCGGAGTAAATGCGGGAAGAGCAATTAATTTGGATAAAACAGAATTCGATATTACTATCTTTCTAAACAACGGAACCTTTGGAAACTACGATGAGTTCTTAATTAGCAAAGATGGTGTCTATAATGGGCAGGCCATAGATTACGACAATGATGGCGATATCGATATCTTCCGATACCCAAATCATGAGTCAACAGATTTCTATATCTTAGAAAACACCATAATAGACTAGTTGTCCATAGAAGATAAAAAGGTATAAAATAAACTGCTTTAGAATCATGTGGTATAAAGGAATCCGGGGTATATGTAGGCTTAGGCAAGGTTTACTCCTTGTTTTACTGACCTTTTCTTTCTGGTCCTATTCCCAAGATCCAATTATTTACAGTAGCGAAAATCTAAGCCTTATACCTATTTGGAATAGGGTAGCCGACCAGTCGCCCGTGCTCCGATCTGTTGAGGCAGCAGAAATTTCTCCTAATGAAAAGTATGTAGCTTCTGCATCTAAGTTTGGCTACAGCGTTATGGTCTGGAACAGTGTTGACGGCAGCCTGCACTGGCAAAACAAACACGAGTCTGAGGTGGAGTGTATTACGTTCTCACCAGATAGTAAGCGCATTGCCAGTGGTGGAGAAGATTATTATGTAAATATCTGGGATGCTGAGACCGGAAAACTTTTGGTGCAGCTAGAACACAACAGTTCTATTGATGGTATAGCCTGGTCTCACGATGGCAAGTTAATAGCGAGTGGAACCGAAAAAGGAGAAGTACTTTTTTGGAACAGTACCACCTACAAAAAATCTGGACAGGTAAAAGTGGGTTCCACGGTTAATTCCCTTGCCTTTTTTAAGGACGATAAAGGCCTAGTGGTCGGTGGGAATTATCAGAGAAAAAATGCTGCTACTAATAAAACCGACTATACTGGTTTTGTAAAAATAGTTGATGTGGACAAGCAAAGTGTTATGCAAGAGTTTACTGAACATGAGGCTTCGGTTAAATCCGTTCGAATTTCCTCTGATGAAAAATGGATTGCAACTGGCTCCTTTGATAAAACTGCCCGATTATTTGAAATAAAAACGGGGAAGGAAATTCATCGTTTTAAAGAGGATTATAGAATTGAGGCAGTTGCCTTTAGTCCGGACAATCAGTTTTTGCTTTTAGGAGGCCATGGAAAGACACTTGCCTTTTATGATTTAAGCTCGTTTAAACTGGTTTATTCCTATCCCCTACCCAGAATAGAATACCTCGATTTTTCGGAGGACGGGCGTCTATTGGTTACTTCACATGAAGACAGTGGACTTCTGGCTTTGCATCTCATGGTATCGGATACACAAGCCGCCCAGGGTAACTACCAAAAAATTGCTGACAAGCAACTAAACAATAAAGACCTGAAGAAGGGCAAACCAAAAGAATAAGAGAAAAATGGGTAAAAAAAAAAGTCCTTTGCATAATCAAAGGACTTTTTTGTTTGGTTTTATACTAATCTTCCAGAAAAGGAATTCCTTCTAAAATTCCATATCTAATAGCACTCTGGATATAGCTCTCAATTTGGTAAAATTGTGCAGCTTTTTTTGATCCGGAAACCTTTTTAATCTTCTTGTAATATTTGTCGATAAGTTTGTTATTGGCATTACGAACTGCCTGTCCTTCTTTTACCAAAGCGTCGGTAGCAACATCATTTAAACTTTTGTAGTTCGATACATACTTATCCAAAAGAGTTAGTCTTCTTTGACCTAGAGCTTTACGCTGTACCTCGTATTCATCGTATAATGTCCAAAATGGGTTATCCGACTCAATATCAAGAAAATCCGCTACTGCGGCCTTCTTTTCCATTCCAAAAATCGATTGAACAAAATCAATCTCCTCCTGGTTACTTTGCGCCTCGACTGTGGTAATCCCAAAAACTACCAGAGTTAAAGCAAAAACAAGTGTGCTTGCTAGTTTTCTCATAAATTATTTATTTGATTTATAGTGTTATAAATGGTTGTAAAAAAACAAAAATAACCCTTATCCCCCGATTCCTCTACTAGAGAAAAGAATTATTTTCTATCTTTTTTATTCTTGTGTTCTTCAAGGGCAATAATCGCATCTCTTTCTGTTCCCAAAACTATGGCGATCCATTTGGTCCTTTCGTTTTGCTGTAGCATAATCTTAATGGCCATGGTTAACGGAACAGACAAAAACATGCCTACTGTACCCAGAATAAAACCCCAAAACATCAGTGAAATAAAGACTATAAAGGTAGACAATCCCATTCCCTTTCCCATTAGCTTTGGCTCCACTACATTACCTATAATCACATTCACGACTAAAAAGGCCAACATGGCACCGAATGCTCCTGGTATTCCTGATTGGACTAGTGCAAACATAACAGCCGGTACCGCCGCGATTATACTTCCAACATTGGGAATAAAATTCAATAAAAAAGCAATTAGCGCCCATAAAACAGCATATTTTATACCAAGAAACCAAAGACAGAACCAAATAAGCAAACCCGTAAGAAGGCTCGTAAGGGTTTTAATAGATAAATAATCCCGAATGCTTTCACCAATTACCGTAAAATAGGCCAAGGAAGTCGATGTGTTTTTCAGGATTGCTTTAGTTTTAACATCTATTTCGTCTAACTCAAACAATAAGAAAAGGGACAGGAAGAATATGGTAATACCATTGCCCATAAAGCCCCCTAACTCGCCTAGTATACCTGCAGTTAAACTCATTACTCTGGACGGTTGTAGCACGTCTTCTACCTTATCTACCGATAAACTAAAACCCATATCGTTGACAAACACAATCATGGAAGTACCCATTTCCTCTAAACTTCTTTCGTAATCACCGATATTATTAGAAAAAGAGGAAACCGATTTTGCAATTATTTCTCCAAACCCAATAAAGATAGCCGTCATAACGGAAAAGACTACTAATATTGCGATAGGTTTTGGGACCCTATTCTTTTCTAAAATATGTATTGGTTTTGCACAGATAATACTTATGAAGAGCGACATAAGTATTGGGTTGATAATGGATTTGGCATATATTGCGCCGCCGGCAATTACAACAAAAGAAGCCCAAATTAGAACGGAGGGCATTTGCCAAGAAGCATGTCTTGTTTTCATTAAGTTAGTGAATTAAGTAGAGTCAAGTAGCAATTTTTTACCAAAACGTATATTTATTTGCCTTCACTAAAGTAAGTAAAAAACCACAAGTTAAAAATCATAGTAGAAAAGAGCCCATAATCTGCTGGCGTTTCCTGCTCTGCCGTCTAAATTCCATCGTCTGCCCCAAGCATATTCTATACCCAATCTTGCCCCATCAATAATATCCCAAAAAGTATCTACGGAAATACTCATACTCTCTCTGTAATTGGAGCCGGGTTCATAGCTGCGATTAGACAAATCGGCATATCCCACCGAAAAATTAGACACTAAATTCTCTTTCCAGTCTTTTCCGTAGGACAAAAAGCCGCCAAAGGAGTTGAGAGCATCAAATTCTCCTGTTGCTGGATTATAAATGGCATCTCGTCCTGTACCACTAAAGGTGGTAATAAATCTGGATATGGATTGTCCATAGGTAATTTGGTAAAGGAGTTTATGATCATTAGAAAAATCAATGGACCCGGATAAGGAACCTCCAAGACCAAACTTATAGCTCACATTATCTTCTGTGTCTATTAAGGATAGTGTACTCGCTACCAAGGATAATTGTACGGCACCAAAATAACCTGCACGCTCTACTCTAGCGGTAAAATCTGGCACCACCTGTACGGTAGATAACCCTACTGTATCTAGTTCCTGATTATCCAGATCTGGCTGAGAATATTCCAGTGCAAGAGCCCATCTATCCCCTTTATTCGTAGTGCCACTATATCTAATCTGAGGGGTTCTCAGGGTAACACTTCCTGTAGGTCCGTTCGGATCTACTGTTGCCGGTAAGGAAGAGACATTACTGAACAAGGACCATGTTTGTCCAACTAAGAAGCGCCCAATTTGCCCGTATGCATGACGTATTCTGTAGGCATCGTTTACCCCAGCAAAGTCGGTCTCTAATCGAACAAAGACATTCTGATCCTTCACCTTCCTGGTAATCTCAAAACCAATCCGGGATTGTCCAAGACTACTATTAAAACTGGGTACTCCTTTTCGTTCATCTCCAATGGGGATATAATAGGTATTGAAGGCGTTCTTTACGGGCAAGTCTACAAAATCATAGAGTATTGAAAAACGAACGGATCCTAAAATACGTAGCTGCATATTCCCATCTTTGGTCAAAATATACAATCCTCTATCTGAAGTAATATCCGTCGGACTATTTTCCTGTCTATCTGTAGAATCTTTTGCAAATATGGCAGCAGACTCACTAGACATTTTGATAGTTTCCGTAGAATCCTTTTGACCAAAGGTCGAAAAAACCATGGAAAATAAAACAAGAATGAATAAATAGTTTCTGTTAGTCATTTGTAATGGTTGACATTGCCATCTTTTTGGTAATTCATACCCAATCTACCTTATTATTTCTCTTCCATAGCACTGTTGAAATAGTAAAAAAAAGATCAGTGTTGCCCATCCATTATCCCACAAGGAAATGAGCGTATTAATAGTGCCTAATGATTCTCTTCTGCATCAAAAGTGTTCTCTTTTATCCATTTTGCACTATTTTTTAGCTTTAAAGAAATGGCGACAAACAGGATTCCAATAATCAAGGCAAAGAACCCTATGAAATACATTAAGGATCCTACACCTAAGGCTGGGCGGGCGAAAATAATCAATCCAAAAAGAACAGCAAATATCCCTCCAGCAATGAGCCAGCCTTCCCCCTGTATTTCTTTTCGGAGCTGAATGGCCATCGCAATTCTACTCACTCCAAGAAACACAAACCAGAAGCCAATAGCAAAAGAAACTAATAGTAAGGTGAGCCCGGGCGTATTGAATAAAATTAATCCAAAAGCCAAACTAATTACGCCTTCTATTAAAAACATCCACTTGTCTTCTCGTTCTTTCCAACTACTTATTGCAGTAATGATAGTAAAGGTTCCAAATACTGCTATTAAAAGTGCAAACCACATGCTTAAGGCAGCTGCACTCCAAAGTGGATTTAAAAATGCCATTAAAGCAAAGATTATTAAAAGAACTCCTTTAATCGTTAATAAGTACCAGTTTTTGAGCAGGGCTTGTTTCATCGTTATTTATTTATAATTAGACCTAAGTCGAAGATAGTATTATTTTATCATCTTATGGCGGGTTACAGCTTGCCGCAACTTATCTTTTCTAAAAGCTTTTATGAATACCTATACCTAAACTAAACGTATCGTATTCCAACTTAAAATCATAGCTAAAATATGGCGCCAAGCCAAAGTCGTTCCCTAGTTCAAATTCGTAATCTGTATTAAATCGGACAATAAAAATATTCTTGTTTCTTTCAAACTCTACGCCAGGACCAACACCAACGGACCATCCTGATAAAATTTCGTATCCTACACCTATCCCAGTAATTAATGCTCCTTCTCTTTTTATGTTCTCACCTCTATAATCAACCTGATATTTCCCTATTTCCAAATCCAACACAAAAACCAATTTCCATTTTTCATTCAACTTGTAATAATAATCAAAGCCAATAGTCGGGAGGTAAATTTCCTTTGTAAATTCTCCTTCTTCAAAAGCAGCAGGTACATGGGACAAACCAAAAACAAGAGCTATTTGATGTTTGTTTTCCTCGCCCCTCCTATCTGATGATTCCTCTACCTCCTGCCCGAAGGAAGAGTGCGTTAACACGGTAGATATAAAAAATACAAGGAAAAGCTTAATTCTGTTAATCATTCCGTATATGGTATCTATTTTTCTCAATAGGTTAGAAAGATATTAAAATTGTTTTTGAAGTTAACTACCAAGAGCTATTAGTGATGGGGACTAGATTAAAGTGATATACCTCAAAAAACGAAACGTATTTCTTATACTACCTCATCCCTCCTTTTTCGACACAACTACATTGGCATATTTCCCCACAATAATTGCTACTACGATGGCCACATAAAACTGTCCGGTAACGGCAATTAACATAGATAAGGACTGTGCAATAGGCAACTTTGGAGTTATGTCCCCGTATCCCGCAGTAGTAAGGGTTATAAAAGTATAGTACATGAGTTCCATTTGCGTATCCTTCACGTTAACATAGGAACCTGGAATATAATACTCGCAAAAAGCTACCAAACTCGCGAAAAGCATCCCTAATAAAAGGTATCCATTAAAGGCATCAATAAGCGAATAGATGGTAATCTTCTGATGCCTCATCAAGTCTCGGATGACCGAACCTACAAGAAAAACAAGAAACAAATTAGTGAACAACTCGGCAAAATAATGGAGATAGACAAAGTCCGTTGCCCTTGTAGAAAGTTCTGTTAAAATAGCCACCATTCCGATAAGCAAAACTCTCACGGATATAGAAGCTGCTGCAATAAAAAGGATAATCGAAAACAGAATGATTGATAGGGTGGTCTCCGCCAGATGTAAAGCCGGAAGAAGAAAGATAAAAGCAAAGGAACATCCAAACAATAGGAGAACAGAAATGTGTCTTTGCTTAAAAAAATCTGTGATTTGTTGAAGCATCTTAACTATCAATTTAATTATAAAAGGGCAAGCCTAAGGTAGGATAAATTACTAAAACATAATAAAACTTCCCTCCCCATTGACGTTTGGGTAATGTTTATCTGAACATCCATCCTAGTCTCCGCAAACAAAATTGTTTTATAAGAACGAAATTAGTCCAAAGTCGCTTTTCCATATATGCAATTCTTATATTCCATAAAAGTTACTCCAAAGAGAATGGCATAACCTCTTGCCAATGCCATTTGATTTTATTTAGGACAGCACCATTTGTGGAATACATAATCCAATTAAACGACTCTAGCTATTATTTCAAATAATGATTTTTCTATTGCTATCGCGGATGAGATACTTGTCCATCATAGACTACTTTGCAGTCCTTACCTACAATGGCGTCCATAAAATTAATTACCGAGCCCAGAAGGGTTTTGGTAATATTGAGTTTACTTAATTCCAAGGAATCCATCTTCCCCTGAACACTTTGTTCCATAAGGCTGCATCCTTTCCTATCCACCACATGTACGGTAAATCCTGGAATATAATTATTGTCAATATCTATACTACCGTCAAAAGCAACCCTATTTGTTAATGTACTAAAGGCAACGTCATCTGTTCGCAAAATTCCCTGCTTGTAGGACCAATCTGCTTTTACCTTAGGCACCATGGTTTGTACACCCGGATTTAAACTGGCACTAATGAGGCTCGTAAAGTCGCCACCTTTAGTTACAACTGCTCCCAAAGGACCAGCGAGGGCAAAAGCGCCCAAGTCTACCAGATTAAAATTTTGACTCCTCTTGTATTTCTTTAGTAAATCGTCTAAATCAAAACCATGAAGGACTAAGGAATCCGATGCTATGCTTACTTTCCCCTCCAGGTTTTTTAGAGACTCTTGGAAAGTGTCAACCGAGCCATTAAAATGAAGCGATACGTCCATCATTCCCTCCATTAGTTTTTCCTTCGTATAGGATTGCAATGCTTGTTCAATAGAAATATCTTGTAGTACATAATCTAGGACAAATGTTGAAGGATTGGTTCCAGTATCCAAAGTGAGCTCACCAAAATCTTTGTTTGTTGTATTTTCTGTTGTGGTAAATCGTGCCAGAAAATTATCCTTGTCGCCATTTAGTTTCAATTCTAAGGGCACTTCCAAGAGCGTTGGAGTATTAATATTATCGACATTTAAAGTAAGATCTATTTTGTCTATTCCGAAAACCTCATCGTAATTTTTGGCATTGCGCAACAGATGAAAATCCACAATGGAAAGTAAGGAATTCTTCAGCTCGTACTGCGCGTCCTTTTTATCCTTTAAGTGGAATTGCTTATTCACAATTAGCATATTCTCTATGGAAAATGGCAAGGTGTATATTCTCCCATCAACGCCTAAATCCCCATTTAAAAGTGTGGCATTGGCCAAGGATAATTCTTTAGAATCTATTAAATCATTTTCGCTTAATACATAAATCAAATCGAGAACATACTCCAATGGTAAATCATCCATTTGGAGTTCACTTTTAACATCGAGTATTTTAGCCCTATCGGTGAATAGAACATTTGCTTCCCCTGTAATGGACCCAATGGGTAAAGCAGCCTCTAATGAAGTAACATGAACCTGAAATCCATTTTCAGCGGGGGTTAAATTTATGGTAGATACGAGTTGCTTAATTCCTGGCAAGGAATCCAATTCGAACCTTAAATCCTTAAAGTCTAGGGATAGTTGAGGGAGTTTTCGCAAGAGACCATCGGTACTGGAAGCTTTTATTCCCATTTGTATTTGCACATCGTGTAGCCTGTCCTTGATCGTTGGGGTAAAACCTGCCACAGGTATTAAGTCCACGGTATACAACTGCCCAGATGTAAGGCTTAGGTCTCCGGTTAGTCCCTCGTCGTCCTTAAACAAAAATGGCATTAGGTTCTGTATATAACCAGAAACAGAAATATTGCTTTGGTTATAATTCCATTCAAACTTGTTTAATGAAATATTCCTTTCCGAAACAGAAATAGAACTATTTCCTTCGGCAAAAGACTTCTTAACCGGAACTAAATAAAATCCACAATCTTCTAAGGCAACTTCGAGGGTACCGATTTGGCCCAAGTTTGATATATCCTTAAAGTCTAAACGACCATTCAGCTTGGATTTCATTTTAAACCGGCCTTGCAAGGAGTCTATTTGAGATATATTCAGAATATCATCATATCCTTTTAGGTCGATTTCTATATCCAGATTCGATTTTATGGTGGGCGACACTAAGTTCTCTGCCAGAAAACTTCCCTTTATGAAGCCTCCAGGCACCCTGCCGTTTAGATTATCAACACGTATTATGGCCTGCGATAAATCTTCCTTTTCTCCAGATAGAAAAGTCCCTTTGAAACCAAAGTTCTCGAATGCCCCCAAATTATTGGGAGCTGTCATATTCAAATCTTTTACAAGAAAATTGACATCAAACTGGGGCCAAGGATCTACCATATTCCCTTTAACGCTCCCCTCTACTATAACCTCGGCCTTCTCCAGCGCCACCTTATTCTTTTTGATTATATCTTCTTGAATAAATGCAGCTAAAAGGCTAATATCCTCAGAATCCAGATTAAAATTTACATCAAAGGTTCTATTGTTGTCATGGGCGTATTCCCCCTGCAAGGCCATTACTACTTGATTCATATATAAGGAACCCTGCTCCATTAGCAACTTTTTATCTGCTTCTATATACTGTGTTTCCACTTCAATTGTAAAGGGCCCTAAGGTATCTATTGCAGGGACAAAAGAATTCTCATTAATCTCAAAATTAGAGGTGAAACTGGTACCCATTCCAATTTTGTTCCAATAGAATGCTCCTTCAAAATCCCTAAAATATAAATCCAAATACTCCTCAGAGGAATCATTAGAATAATGCAGAGAAATATTTTTGAGTAATAACTCTTCCAAACCTACCTCTACCAAGGAGTTATTTTTGGGTTTAACAGGACGAGCCGGTGATGGTTTAGAGGTCTTTTCTCGTATTTCTTTGGAAGGAGTGGTCTTAGGTGGTCCTGCCTTGCTATGCGTTTTCTTAGACGGTTTCCCTTTTTGCACTGCAGCGGATGGCTTTAGTGCATTTTCCAGGTTTACGGAATGGTCTTTATATACTTTGAGGTCTATAGTACCATCATTAATTTCAAGAGTGGTGAGTAGGAGCTTCTTATTTTTTATCAGTTCCCATGGCTCAAAGGAAAGATAAAACTCTTGAGCATTAAGAATTGATTTGTCCTGATTGGTTCTTAAGGCGGCTTTTTTTTCATAGTAAGCCACTTCTGTCAGTAAAATGGTAATATCTGGTAAGTTTTGAAAAAGAGCCAGCTCTACCTCCCCTACAACCAAGTCCCCAGACTGAGAATCACGAATATAGGAATGCAGTTCTTCCAAAAGCCACTCTTTTCCTTCTTCATAAAAAGTTATTCCAACAAGAACACTTAAGACTATCAGAAGAATAAATCCAAATAATACTTTTTTTAAAAATCGAAAAAAGACCTGTGCAATTTTCATAATCTATAAACCAATAAAAAGAGCAACCCCCGCAAATATTACATTAAAGAAACTCTTTATCATCTAAAGGTACTATACGTAGACCGAAATAAATAGTTAGATTTCTTACTTGTATAATAGTAAGATAAAAATATAGCCATTAAAATCTTGCCAAAAGGGTAGCGTACAACTGATCTCTGAGATGGATATAAACAAAAGGGAGTAGTTTCCCACTCCCTTTATTCTATAAATTACGTTTGGTCTTTTACTCCGTCGATAGCTTTTCTAAGGAAATAGCCATGGCTTCCGCATAGGTTAAAATAACTACCTGCCCGATCCTTAACTTACTCATAAAAGGAGCATCTTTCATTTGAATAGTTAAAAAATTACCATTTGGTCCCTTTACGGTTGCCAGCATTTGAGGTCTGTTTAGTATCTCTACGGTTACCAAAGCTTTGACCATAGCGCCTACTGCTCCTGCGGGAGCCTGATCTGGAGGTGCTATCCCCTCTTGAGCAATTGCGACAATAGGATTCGCTTTCTCCTCATCTGTTGGCTCTCTGAATTCTGCCTTGATATAGGTGTAATAGTCAAACGCAATCGCATCACCTACAGCGATTTCGTTAAAACGAGTTACCGATTCATCGGCTTTTACCGTGACTAATTCCCCATCAGGGCCTTTAAGTGTGATATTTCGGGTGCCTTTATCAATGGCTGTCACCGTACCCTTTGTACTGATTTTAGAAAGTTCTTCTCTGGGTTCCCAGGTTGTGTCTTCCTGACCAAGAGTTAGTCCCGTGATCATTAATGCCATTGTGGCTAAAATCCATTTTTTAATCCAATTCATTCTATACTATTTTTTATATGTAATACTTTGTAGGTCTTCTTTTAAGGACGAAACCAAATGTAAATTATATTGGTTAATTCTCCGCCATTTTTTGATAATAATTATATGGCCAGTTGTAATGGAAACTATGTGTTTTGAGGGAAATAATTGAATAAACGGAACCACAACCCATAAATGGAACTCCCACGAACTAATCGTGTAACGGAATCTCTTGCAATGAATAGGTACAGTATGAGCTAATCTGATTTAATAAGTGGTTCGTTTTTTCACCATTGGGCAGTCCTTTTGGAATTTTATTTCTAATTAAATGAACCAAATCCTTATAAATTGCCATGACATTCTCCATGCTATTTGCCTTGAGTACCAAATTGGCTGCCATTCCTTTTCTAATTTTTACGTTTTCTGTAAAAACCTTAGGATTATTGTATACCTCTGCCAATGTTGCCATTGCCATAACCTGAGGGATAGCACAAAACTTGAACACCTGTTCGTTCTTGAGCATTTTCAAATAATCCAGACAATCGGTGGCATGTGCGAGTGCATTATTTACTAATTCGTTTAAACAAGATAGGGATTCTATGTTGGCAGGGTGTGAGGTAAAATCCTCTAAACGAGACGCATAAACGCTCCAGATTTCCTTTGGCCAGAATACACGTTTTTCGTCCAAGTCTTCCTTATAGTCTCTTACGATATTCGTTTTCTGAAGAAAAAGTCCCATAGAATTAGAACGTGCCTCCTGCAATTTCATTTTTGAATTCTCCAGACCGGAAACAGAAAAAATAGAAGAAAGTCCCATACCAACCAGACCAGCAACATAATGGCAATACAAGTCATAATCCATTAGGGTGTTGATATTCTTATCTGAAAAATCGGCCATACCCTTGCCCATTTTGGCGCAGATATCCGAGATTATTAGCTGGTATTTCTCCTCTAATTTGGAGAAGGCTTCAATCACCATATGATATTTTGACAAGAGTTCTCTGTATTCTTCCTTATCACCAACTCCTGTGATATGCCAACCCTTTTCGTAGTTTTTAAGATGGAAGTTCCGCAAAAGGGCAATTTTTGTCTCATTGTCTAACTCCATATCATCTTCTATGGAGTCTAAGGCTCTTAGAATTAAATAAAACAAGCAGACCGCATCATCTAATCCCTTTGGTAATTCTCGTATTACAACAGCAAAAGATCGGGATACCTTATCTAAGGTATCATAACAAAATCGAAGACATGGACTTTTTTCCTGTGCATACCGTGTATAAGTTTCCCTGCTGCGCTTTGCTTCTAGCCTATACTTCATCAAAGCAGACAACTCTTTAGGCTTAAAAATGGATTTCCTTATAGACATGTAATACGAACGAACAGACCAAAGGTCGATTCTTTATTTATTAATTTGGTTTATTTCAAAATCTTCTTTTGACAAATTTTGTCGGGTTGTAATTTGCAAGATAGAAATTTCATTTTTCTTTGAGGACTTATTATCAAAATAAACGATCCGCATTGGTTGATTTTTATTAGTTACGCCTTCAATGGGTTTGTAGTCCGAGAGTAGGGTACTACTTATCTCCTTATTATTTGAATCAAATTCCTTCACCTCAAAAATGCGATACGTGCTTTTTCCAATCCAATACACCGTTTTCCCTTTTGAAGGGTCCACTTTGTCATAGGTGGTTATTTTATAGCAATCTGTGTCTTCGCATTTTTCTTTGGCTATAGGATCAAAACGCATCTTCTCACTGTCTACAGTCCCAATAGAATTTATGGAGCTCCCCGAACCAACCAATGCCATATTCTTAGGAGTTGCCTTTAATTTTCTAATTTTTCCATTGGCTGGTGTA
>CAZWPZ010000272.1:0-2775 GCA_964636005.1 uncultured Eudoraea sp. | reverse complement strand
CTCATGAATAATTACACTTATCATTCCAAATTTGGTTCTATCGGAATAGTTTCCGTCTTTATCTGGCCTTCCATAATTCCAACAAATCATAGGATATTCCATACCTTGATTCTTAGCATGTACCGAAATTGCCTTGTGGTATGGGTAATCAAAAGTATGACTTGAATAAGATTTTAGTGTATGCGCAACCACTTTGGTTGAGTAATCTTCCCACAATGGGTTACCCTCCTTTGGATAAAGGGATACTGCCATCACATCCCTATCGCCTATTTTTACGGCTTGCATATCCCAGATAAATTTACGTGAAGTTGCAAATCCAAAGTCCCTCACATTCTCGGCTTTAAATTTCCATGTTTTCTTTTTCTCGGAAAATCCTTTTTCTGCAAGAATAGCCTCTTCTTCCGTGACAATAAAAACGGGCTCATCATAGGATTTTTTAGCTTGCTCATATCGACGAAGCATTTCCTTGGAAAACACCTCTTTTCTGTTGGTTAATTCCCCAGTCGCGTCTAAAATATGATCTGCCGGAACCGTTATATCCACTTCGTAATTTCCGAATGGAAGTGCAAATTCACCATTCCCCCAGAATTGAAAGTTTTGCCATCCTTCAACATCGTTATACACTGCCATACGCGGAAAAAACTGAGCAATAACATAAGACCTGTTGCCGTCTTCTTCAAAATACTCATAACCAGATCTAGCCCTGTTTATGGTATGATCTGGAATATTGTACCACCATTTTATGGAAAACGTAATTTGATCGCCACTTCTTAAAACCCTAGGAAGGTCTATGCGCATCATGGTTTGATTGATAACATATGCCATAGCTCTACCAGATGCATCATTTACATACTCAATATTAAAACCACCGTCAAAAGACTGCTCCATATGGTGTTGTACATATTTATCTGCACTGTATGCCAAAGACAGTCCATTCGGGTTACGCAGAGGACTTTTAGAATCCGGTGCTCTCCTATTTTGGTCTAACTGTACCCACAGATATTCAAGGTCATCCGGAGAATTGTTGTGATAGGTAATACTCTCTACCCCATCAATTCGCGCTGCTTTATCGTCTAGTGCTATAGAAATCTTATAATCTGCCTGTTGTTGGTAGTATTCCGGTCCAGGGGCTCCTGACGCAGACCTGTAATTGTTGGGAGTTGCAAACTCCTGGTACAATTGTTTAAACTTACTGGTATTGGTATGACCTGGTTCTCTGGATTCTTTTGTTTCCTGCGCCTGCACTTGTCCGGCAAGAAGAAAAACTATTAATAAAACTATCGGATTGTATCGCAACATAAAAAAAAATTTAAGCGCGAAAATAGGAATAAAGGCCCTTTTTGCCGAAGCCCCTTAGAAGTTTAACATTCCTTTATTATTATCACTGTTAAAGACATAGCTTTTTTTGATATCACCGAATTCAAGATGGGTAATATTCTGCTGATCATCATAGGTGTCAAAAAGCAATAAATTCTCAAATTCAACCCTCTTCACAGCAGACAGGTCAAAACCTTCAACTTCCAAAAAGCAAACAATAATATCATCCTCATATTTACTGCCAATATATTCCATGGGCACCTTGGCACCATCAATGGTAAGGTTCAGTTTAGCAGATAGATACCTGTTAATCCAATCTTCGGCATTGGGTATTTGCCTTTCTGTTGCCAAATAAGTATCAATTCCATAGCGGTCTACGAGTACTTTTTCGAGGTCATCAATAAATATCCTACTGGTTATTTGAATACTATTGTCCTTTGAAGAATAGGTTAGTTGGGTAACACTGACATAAAATTTGTGGGAAATGGTAAAGGAAGTTAGTATCACAAAAGTTAGAAATAATATGTTTAATCGTAAATATTTTAAAACTCTTTTTGCCCTCATACAAGTCTCTTTATTACCCAAATACGCGAATTTTTTAATCATTCTTCTTGCGACACTTCCAAGTACTGCGCACTTCTGTCTTTTAGATACTCCCAAATCTTTAGTTGGTCGTGTGTATCTACTACGCTGTCAAAAGAAGGGTCAACTTCACAGAAATACATAAAGTCTTCAATTTTACCGGAAGGTATTCCAAGGTTTTTGACAAAGAGGGAATCCGCATAAAAGGCTCGAACCCGATTCGTTCTGGCATATTTTTTCTCATACGCCAACACCTTCTTTAAATATTTGGTCCTCCCTGTAATTGCATTTAAAATTGGGTTTAAAGGTACGATTCCACCTCCCGTTGTCGCCTCGAATAACTTACGCTCCGCCTGAGTAATGGGTTTTACATAGGCATTGGGGAGTCCCAGAGTTGAAGCCACCACTACCCTGTCTGTTTTCATGTTATTCATGTCCCGACTTAGATCCCCGCTTAAATTGAAGGGAGTCAAGATAACTTCATCTAATTCATTGACAAATTCGCCTATTGGAACTATTATATAACCACTAGACAACATTTCTTTAGTTACAACCAAAGTCCTTTTTTGTAATTGTATGGCTGAAAAAAACAAGGTGTCGTTTGCTGCCGCTTTAATGGAAAAGTCTCCTTCACTATTGGTTATGGTTGCTTTCATTTGCGAAATGTTCAAAACATGAACATCTGTAACCCCTTCCCCCAAATTGGTCACTTTACCTGTTAACTCTGAGTCGTTGTTCGTTTGGGATAATGCATTAAAATGGATAAAAAATAATATCAAGACAGAATAGCTAATTCTCGTCATCTAGCATTTTTAAAAATAAATTACTTTGTGTCACTAAGAAGTCAATTAGCTGAAATTCATTATCCTTTTTCAA
>CAZWPZ010000271.1:0-2875 GCA_964636005.1 uncultured Eudoraea sp. | reverse complement strand
TTATGAATATCCCCCTGGTAGTTGAAGAGGATGGTCGAGCCATCCGGAGATATTGCAGGATATCGTAGCCATTTAGGGTTGTCTTGAGCGGTTATACTACATAGGAGAAAGAAGAAAAACGAGAAGGGTAACAGAAGGGAGCATTTCATGAGGAATGATTAAATCGATTTATTTTGATTGATGAATGCGAAAATGGTGTACTTATATAGAACACTAGTCCAGCGTTATCAAATGTAAGAAATATCTACAAAGCCGGAAAGGTAGTTTTAATGGCAACTTGAAAAGTTTATTCTGAGGTGAACCGATATTAATAAAGGAGAGTAAAGGGAATAAAAACAGAGCTATTCCATTCGAAAAAGGGCGATGGTGTAATCTAGTAGTTCTTTACCACCCCATTCTCCGTGTCCGGGAATTACTAATTGGGCGGAGGGATAGGACTGTTTAACCTTACGAACAGTTTCGGACCATTCGGAGGTAGTCGCATCTTCCAGATTACCCTTAGGGCCATTGAGCTCTTTGATTAAACATCCCCCAAAAATGACCTTGTCTTCTGGATAATAACCTATAATGTTATCTGCTGTATGTCCCTCGCCAAAATAAGAAGCATAGACCTTTTTATTGCCAATTTCTAGCTCTAGGGTGTCTTCAAATGGTATTAGGTCGTTGGTAGATTTTTGTCCAGATTTATCTAGTAAGTCTATTGTTTTGCTAGTGGCATAGCTGGGAATTTGGAGTTCCCGAAAAAGATCTAAACCACCCACACAATCTATATGAAAATGGGTGGGGATAAGTGCAGTAATTTCTGTGTTTAGATTTTGGGTAATAAAAGTGATTAATTCTTTGGAAGCTTCTGGGGTAGCAGGGGTATCAAAAACAACAGCTTTGTTTTCATTTTGTACGAACATACCATTACATGCGACCTTCCCATATTCCTTAGTCGCCAGATACGAAATATGGACATATACATCAGGAGCAACTTTAATAATGTCGAGATTTTCTGAAGTATAGACGGTTTGTACTGTGGAGTTAGGGGGGCAAAAAAAGGCTTGCTTTTCCCATGCGTATGGCATTGATTTTGGGATATTGCTAAAGATAAAAGATGTGAGAAGAACGAAACAGAAGATAAGGTTATTCATAAAAAGGATTTCAATCGGATTTGTCTGGGATAACGTAAAGTAAAGATACAAAAGATAGAGGTGTACTTGTTTTTAGGATAAAAGAAACGAGTCTATTAGACTGAGTTGGTTGAGGTTTTGATGGACGAGGTCGTGAATATAGTTCATAGCCAATTTAAGCGCAGTGTCTGCGATTATTTCTAGTATCTATTGGATCAGGCAGTTCCCTTTACTTCTCCAAATTTGTCGGGAATGCTATTTTCTAATCACCAGCACCCAATCTTGTTGGGTTTTATTAGGAGACTTTCCCAAACCTACCACAGAACCACCTTGCACTTTTTTGATTTTTGAAGTCTGAAGAGTTCCTCCTTTTTTTGGATGGTACCAAAAAACCTTAAATTCTCCCGAGGCGCTGGTCAAATCTAGTTCTGAAGTGCTAACCGAATTTAAATAGACGACGTATATTTCGTTTTCCTTGGCCAGACAATAGACGGTGTTATCATTTTCAGGATTTCCTACCAGATCATTGCGATTTTTCATTTCCCAGAAAGGAATTTTATTGGCATGGAAGAAATGGACTGCATTAACCGCTTGGTCCCAAAAGAGGTCTCTTGAACGGAAGTCTTCGCAGGTAAGGTCCGAATGTGCGTGTTTATATCCAAAGTACCATTCATTGCCCCATCCTCCGGCCATAAGCGTGCCCCACAGCGCATTTTTACGGGCCATATCATGATTTGGGTCTTCACTATCTGGTAATAAGGAGTGTTGTGCATCACCGGGTTCATCTACAGCTACCGCCCACTGAAAACCTGCTTCTTTTGAAAGTTGCAACCAATGAAGAACCTCCTTGTGAACTGTGCTAAAATCTGCCCGGTGTGTTTGAACCGAAGGGCCGGTTAAACCACTATCTGGACCTAAAAGGTCATCAAAAGAAATTCCATTGTGAATGACCAAATGGTGGCGATATGGGTCGTGCTTCTTAAAATAATGGGTCATTGCCAAGCGTTGCTGGGTGTCTTGTGGTGGGGTAGTATGGTTTTTTATCCATTCCCCATTTTCCTCACATAAATTCCAGTTCAATGCCAGATGATGACCAAATCTGGCAATCAGTTCTCGATAATATAATTTACTATTGGCTCCAACACCACCATTGTCGAGTAAACCCTGATTTTCAACTTCCAAAGTTTTAAAATGTAGAAAAAGTCCAAGTTTTTGGGCATGGGAGAAAACTACCTCCCATTGATTCAATTTAGAGACATCCATTCGGTCATAGGTGTTGTAGTCTATATATGGAAATACGTTCCTATCATCCCCTTCAATATTGTTGGTCAGAAAAGAAACGGAATTAAGTCCCTTAGAAGCAAGGTAGTTCATCGCTCCAATAAGAGCTTTACCTTTATTGTCTTTCCAACTTGGGTCACCTTCTTTCCAATCCCCTAAATGAGCGGCCCATTTTTTAACAAGGTTATCCTTTTGTCCGTCATTGTGAAACGTACCGTCAAAATCTTCATAAGACAGTAGGTTTTCAGGGGCATCCGTGCCTTGTTTTAAAAAGTATTCACCTGCTTCGGCAAATTTTAAATAGCGTTCCCCTACATATTGCAATCTGCCCCTCGCCCTAAAATCAAGGCCTGTTTTATCGGTTTGATTAATGACAAAAGTTCCTGAACTGTTATCCATATAGCCCCCACTTGTACCGGCCTCTACTTTGTCACTGACAGCCACCCAATTTCCTTTTCTGAACGTTACCTGGTAGGTCC
>CAZWPZ010000270.1:0-3975 GCA_964636005.1 uncultured Eudoraea sp. | reverse complement strand
CTATGCAAAAGGAATGGATTATTAATAAAACATACACCGTTTTCTTCTTATGAACCTAGAAGATAAAGTCGTACTAATCACAGGAGCCGGAAGTGGTATAGGAGCTGCTACCACAGAATTGCTATGCTCCCATGGGGCGATGGTTATTGCTGGCGATATAGACAAGATCAAAGTGGAGAAAATAACGAAGAAACTACCCTCTGCAAAAGGCGTTTCTATTGCAAAAGAATTAGACGTTACCCAATTCGAGGAATTTGAATCCTGTGTGGATTGGATTGTAGCTACCTATGGTAAACTGGATATACTGGTGAACAATGCAGGAATAGGAGGGAAATATCAGAAAAAGACTGCGGAACATACTTTGGAAGATTGGCACGATGTCATTGCGGTTAATCAGACAGGAGTTTTTTACGGATTGAAAATAGCGCTTACCCAAATGACGAAACAGGGATATGGAAATATTGTAAATGTGTCTTCCTTAGCCGGACTGAAACCGACCACTTATAATTTGTCCTATTGTGCAAGTAAATTTGCTGTGGTAGGAATGACCAAGTCTTCTGCCAAAGAATACGCTCATAAAAATATTAGAATCAATGCGATTTGCCCGGGCTATACGGAATCCCCTCTTCTGGATAAATTGCTTTCTGTCAGACCGGATATGGAAGACCGTTTAAAACGAACCATCCCAATGAATCGATTTGGGAAACCAAAAGAAATTGCAGAGGCCATCGCATGGCTGGTTTCTGATAGGTCGAATTATATTACAGGCCAGGCCCTGACTTTAGATGGAGGTACTTCCTTAATTTAAAAAACACAATTATGAATACGCTAGCAATAGAACATAAAGAAAACTATACTGTAGTCACCCTTAACAGAGGTAAAGTTAATGCTATCAATCACGAAATGGTAGTAGAACTTAGCCGTGCTTTTAAAGAGATAGAAGAGGGCGATTCCAAGGGAGCGATTCTAAGCGGGAAACCCCATTATTTTTCTGCTGGCCTGGATCTCATCGAATTGATACAATACAACGAAGAAGAAATTAATTCTTTTTTCAAAGCATTTGGAGCCCTGTATAAGCAATTGGTACATTTTCCAAAGCCATTTATCTCAGCTATTACCGGGCATTCCCCTGCAGGCGGATGCGTTTTAGCGGTTACAAGCGACTATCGAATTATGGCGCAGGGAGAAAACTACCGTATAGGCCTCAATGAGGTAGCGGTAAATGTTCAAATTTCTCAAGGCCTTGTGGATGCCTACACCTTCTGGATTGGTTCTGGCTTGGCCAATCGATACCTACTGGAAGGAAGACTTCTTAGCGGAAAAGAAGCGGAAGCAGCCGGACTAATAGATGTGCTTGTTCCTTTAGAGGATGTTCTTACCACGGCAGAGAAAAAACTAAAACAGTACCTACAAGCCGATACAGAAATTTGGTTGGCGACCAAACAAAAAATACGATCGCATTGGTTATCAAAAACCGAAAAAGAAGAGGAAAATTCTTTTACAGACGCAGCAAGGCTCTGGTGGAAACCGGAAATACGAAAAAAGATGGAAGCCTATGTTGCCAGTTTTACGACCAAAACCAAACCGACAAACTAAAATTATGAACAAGCAACTTCTATTTGTAAAAAGACCAGTCGGAAAGGCAGACGCTTCTACCTGGTCTTTGGTAAGCAGTGAAATCCCCACCTTAAAAGATGGAGAACTATTGATTAAACAACACTATGTCTCCTTGGACCCAGCTATGAGGGGCTGGATGAACGATTCTAAATCCTATATTGAACCAATGGCCCTGGGATCGGTAATGAGGGCTGGAGCGGTTGGTGAGGTAGTTGCGGTTAAAAACAATCCACAGTTTAAAGTAGGGGACTATGTTTCCTCTTTTAGCGGTGTCCAACAATATGCCGTATCAGACGGACAAGGCTGTTATGAGGTGAATCCAGATCTCGCAAGCCTGCCCACCTTTCTCGGGACCTTAGGGATGCCAGGAATGACGGCCTATTTTGGTATTCTGGAAGTTGGAAAAATAAAGGAAGGAGATGTTGTAGTGGTTTCAGGAGCTGCTGGTGCTGTAGGCAGTGTTGTTGGACAAATAGCCAAAATAAAGGGCTGTAAAGTAATCGGAATTGCCGGAGGACCAGAAAAATGCAACTACCTGATCAATACACTCGGTTTTGATGCTGCCATTGACTACAAAAACGAAAATGTAAAAGCGAGACTCAAGGAGGTATGTCCGAAAGGATTGGATGTTTATTTTGACAATGTAGGTGGAGAAATATTAGACCTCGCCCTAAAATTTTTAAGGCGCCATGCCAGAATTGTCATTTGCGGTGCGATTTCTCAATACAATAACAAGGTGGCAGTTAAAGGTCCCAGTAACTACCTCTCCCTATTGGTCAATAGGGCTACTATGCAAGGTATGGTAGTTTTTGACTGGGCAGACCGATACACCGAAGCTGCTGCTGTTATGAGTGGCTGGATGGTCAAGGGGAAGCTAAAAAGTAAGGAAGCTGTATATGAGGGTATAGAAAACTTTCCGGAAACCTACAATCGTCTGTTTACCGGAGAGAAGCTTGGGAAGCTTATTTTAAAAATAATAGAAGAGTAAAAAAGGTGTCTTAGAACCAATCTAAAATTTCTAAAAATGAGATTAAATGGAAAAATTGCTATAGTAACCGGAGCTGCCAGAGGTATCGGTCGAGCTATTGCTGAACTCTTTTCAAAAGAAGGAGCTACCGTGATACTAATCGACCTATTGGCGGTTGGACAGGAGGTAGCGGATACTATTAATTCGAATGGAGGCAAGGCAGAATACCACAACGTATCGGTTACTGATAAGGGGGCTATTGAAAGTCTTTTTAAAGATATAAACACCCGATATGGAAGAATTGATATCCTCATAAACAATGCGGGAATAACACGAGACAGAACGCTCGAAAAGATGGAGGAAGCGGAATGGAACGCAGTAGTCGACGTAAACCTAAAGGGCGTATTCCTCTGTACACAGGCGGCTGTTCCTTATATGAAATCCCAAAAATATGGTAGAATTGTCTGTGCAGCATCGAACGTTGGTTTAAGAGGAAATTTTGGACAAACCAATTATGCTGCGACCAAGGCAGGTGTTATTGCCATGGTTAAAACCTGGACCCTGGAACTGGGCAAATATGGGATTACGACAAATGCCATAGCCCCAGGATTTACCATGACCGACATGCTTAAAAAGATACCCGAAGAACACTTTTCTGCTATTAAAGCCAGCATACCCTTGCAAACCGTTGCTCAACCCTTAGACATAGCCTATGGGTATTTATACCTGGCATCGGATGAGTCGAGATTTGTATCTGGTATTTGTTTAACTATTGATGGAGGAAGCTCAAGATAAACCTATGGCCAAATTAGTCGTTGAAGATATTGAAGGATTTAAAAAATTAATCGGAAAACCTCTTCCTGACGGAGATTGGTTACAGGTAACCCAGGAAATGATTAATGATTTTGCCAAAGCTACTATGGATTATCAATGGATACATACGGATGCAGACAAGGCAGCCAGTTATTCCCCTTATAAAAGAACGGTGGCCCACGGATTTATGTCTCTCTCCTTAGTCTCAAAACTCCTCTCTGACTTAGTACAGGTGAAATCTGCTAAAATTGGACTGAACTATGGCCTAAACAAAGTTCGCTTTCCCCACCCCGTGGTAGTGGACAGTCAGATTCGCGTGACCGGACAGATTCTTGAAGTGGAAGACTACGGAGAAAATGGGGTAAAAATCACCTGGGACATCACCGTTGAAAATGACCAAAGTCCCAAACCCGTTTGTGTTGCGCAGTTTATAAGTCTGATGTTCGAATCCTAGTACCTGTGTAATAGGAAGGAAAAAAGTTGTATCTTATTGGTACTTACCAATTTAAACCAACCATGACCAGACTATTCGACCTTCTCGACTACCAACTAGAAAATGAACCTCAGCAAGCAGCAGT
>CAZWPZ010000269.1:0-8010 GCA_964636005.1 uncultured Eudoraea sp. | reverse complement strand
TAGGTCTCCTAGATACCTTACTGAGGAGGTCATTGAAGAATTTTAGGCTTTTCCGCTATATCGTCGACTCTTATAATACGCATATCCTGATACATCATGATATAGGTAGCAAGGTTATTATACCCCTCGGATCCTTCATTTTGGAAATCGAATTTATTTCCACAATACTCGGTACTGCCGACAAGACTGGAAGCCTCATATAAGTTTTCTTTATATGCCAATTTTAGAAGTAGGTCGAATGTGATATCAAATCCTCTAATAGCATATCTATCCGGTGTCGTACCAAATTTCTTTCTATACCGCCTAACAAAAGCATTATTGGTTGTCTCCTTATCAACAGAAGGATAGGTAAAATTTAAATTGGATAAATGCGTCCCAGAAATAACATTATTCTCAAAGGCCTTATTTTTATTCGTGGTAAACATCTTTACTACCGTCGTATCGGAGTTGGTCGAATTAAGAATAGAACTCACGCTAGAAACCACCTTAAAATTATCTGTTTCCACAAAAACCCAATTCTCAGTGTCTAAGGACAAAAGACTAGAAAAAGCCTCTAAATCCATTGAAATATTTTCCTCATCCTCCAGCATGGACACCGTCTTCGCTTCTGGAAATTTGAGTTTAATAGAATCCCCAACGGCTTTGTGTTTGGCATCGGAAATGACAATTATGTTTTCGTCTTTTCGTTTCTCCGCAACATACGAGAGCATTCTTTTTCGCAGAACCTCATCCGATGGAATAGTAAAGAAGACATTATCCAAACCAAATTCGTTGGCAGACGTAAGTGGTGCCACAACCGGAGTCTTCTGATTAGCGGCTCTTACAGCAACTTCTTTCAAAGAGTTTAGCTGCAATGGACCAAAAATAGCACTGGTCCCTTCAAAATTTTCTCTCCTCAGAATTTCTCTTGTTTTCTCGACACGCAATTGGGTGTCATAGGTTTTTACATCTACCGAAATACCCAATTCCGCAATAGAATCAATAGCTATCAAAGCACCACTATAGAGACCTAGACTATACTTGATTGCATTACTTTTATCTATTGCTTCTGTGGCCAAATGAACGGAATCCAGATTTATTTTGTCTGTTCTAAACGGAAGTAGATAAACTAACTTAGGATGATGAATTCTATTGATACTATCTACTAATCGTATTTTATCCAGAAGAAGGGAATTCTTTACTTCTAAATTAGGCGCTTTTTCTTTTGGTATCTTGAGTACCATCCCAGCCTGTAATCCCTTTGTAAGTTGCGGATTTAAAGCAATCAGTTCTCTATAGTCCAATCCAAGATTTCTGGTTAAGGAATATTCTGTTTGCTTTGGCTTTACCTCATAAAACACGTAATTATCGGTATTGATTTCGTTTTCAACTTCCTTCTTTTTAGGCAATCGAATTAGCATCCCCTCTTTTAAGCCACCATTTTTAGCTATTTCAGGGTTAAGTCGGACAATATCCTGAGAGTTTATCTCATACTCTTTAGACAAACTATACAGGGTCATTTTAGCAGGAACGGTATATGAAACATAAAGATCCACATCCTGATCTTCCAGGCTACTACCTTTCTGTTTGGGCAATTGAAGTGTCTGACCTGCTGCTAAAAAGTTAGTACTAGATTGTAAGGAGGGATTCAGGGCGATCAGGCTATCAATGGTTATTCCTCGTTTGTTTGCAATACTCCATCTTGTTTCTTTAGGAAGTACGGTATAGGTCTCCAAGTCATTTACCTCTATAGAGTCTACAACCATAATTTCTTCTGGAAAAATGGGTATTCTAAGGCGCATTCCTTTTTTTAGAGGAGAAGCGTATAATTCCTTGTTGTAGCGTTTTAGGTCGTCCTCCTTTATATCGTATCGTCTCGATATACTAAAAAGTGTTTCACGTTTTCTCACCTTATGGGTTGTAAAACCTGTTGGTTTTAACTCCTCTTCTTCTTTTACACTTTCCTCTAAAGAATCTTGTTTTTGCTCCGAAACCTCTATCAACGGAACTACCAAAATGGTATTTGGTTTCAGAAGCGCGTCCTTATTTATTTCCTTGTTGTACTTTAAAATATCATCAGGACTAACCTTGTACTGTCTTGCGATACTATACAAGGTTTCTCCCTGTTTAACAGCATGAGAAGTAAACTGTTGCGCATGTACCTTATACAAGCTTAACAAGACAAATATTGTAGTCAGAAAAAATCGTAACGCCATAAAAAACTATTTTATTCCCATTCTATCGTCGCTGGTGGTTTGGAACTAATATCGTAAACCACTCTATTTACGCCTGGCACTTTATTTATTATTTCATTTGAAGTCTTTTGCAAGAATTCGTAAGGTAAATTTACCCAGTCTGCCGTCATACCATCCGTACTTTCCACAGCTCGTAAAGCTACACATTTTTCGTAAGTCCTTTCATCTCCCATAACTCCTACACTATTTACGGGTAAAAGCATAGCTCCGGCCTGCCAAACCTGATCATAAAGACCCCACTCCTTTAAACCATCAATAAAAATGGCATCTACCTCTTGAAGAATCTTTACTTTATCTTCCGTAATATCTCCCAATATTCGGATAGCTAAGCCCGGTCCTGGAAAGGGATGTCTTCCAAGTCTCTCATCTGCTATTCCCAGACTAGCTCCCACTCTTCTAACCTCATCCTTAAAAAGCATCTTGAGAGGCTCAATGACTTTTAATTTCATAAAGTCTGGCAACCCCCCAACATTGTGGTGGCTTTTTATGGTTGCTGAAGGTCCCCCAGTTGCCGAAACCGATTCAATCACATCTGGATATATCGTTCCTTGCGCCAGCCATTTAGCATCTTCCACTTTATGTGATTCATCGTCAAAAACTTCAACAAAAATTCTACCAATTATCTTTCTCTTCTTTTCTGGATCCTTTTCTCCTGCTAATCCATCCAAAAAGCGTGCCGAAGCATCCACTCCTTTCACATTAAGTCCCATATGCTCGTATTGATCGAGAACATCCTGGAATTCATTTTTACGCAACAAACCGTTATTGACAAAAATACAATGTAGATGATCTCCGATTGCCTTATGAAGCAAGACCGCTGCTACGGTAGAGTCTACCCCCCCGGACAGTCCTAAAATTACTTTTTCATTTCCAATGGTTCTTTTGATTTCAGCAATGGTAGTCTCTGCAAATGCATCTGGAGTCCACGTTTGCTTTAAACCAGCAATATGTACAAGAAAATTTTCCAATAGTTGCTTCCCTTGTTTGGTGTGGTATACTTCAGGGTGAAATTGAATCCCATAGGTCATCTCGCCATCTATCTTATAGGCGGCATTTTTAACATCGGTCGTACTAGCCAACAAAATAGCATTTGTCGGTAATTCCTTAATCGTGTCGGAATGACTCATCCAAACCTGACTATTCTCTCGAATTTCGTAGAAAAAAGGTTCATCACTTTTTATACTACTAAGACGTGCCCTCCCATATTCTCTGGTGTTCGAAGGAGCAACATTCCCTCCGTGAAAATGAGCCAAATACTGGGCTCCATAACAAATGGCCAAAAGAGGTACTTTTCCCTTAATATTATCCAGATCTGGATGTGGTGCATCCTCGGCTCTTACGGAATAAGGAGAACCAGAAAGTATTACAGCTCTATACGAGGATAAGTCTTCTGGAAGACGATTATACGGTTTAATTTCACAGAAAATATTTAACTCTCTCACTCGTCTTGCAATGAGTTGGGTGTATTGAGAGCCAAAATCTAAAATAAGGACGTTGTTTTGCATGGGCAAAAATAAGAATTCAATATATTTTCAATACAAGTTTTCTCTATATTTATTACATCTTTATTAACCTTATGTCTATGAAACAAATAAACGCTCTTATATTCGGTATAGCGATGGTACTATCTGCTTTTTTTCTGGGCAATGCCTATGTAGAAAGATCAACTCCTCCGAAACTTATTAGTGTCACAGGTTTAGGATCTGAAAATTTCACTTCCGATCTAATTGTCTGGGAAGGCCAGTTTAGTACATTCAACAAAGACCTCAAACAAGCTTTTGCAGCACTAAACAAAGACAAACAATTAGTTCGGGAATACCTAACCAAAAAGGGAATCGAAGAAGATCAAATCATTTTTAAAGCTGTTCAGACCATAGAACAAAGAGACAATCGTTATGTAAATGGTAATTTTGTAGGTTCGGACTTCAAAGGTTATTCTTTGCATCAGGATGTTCAAATCGAATCAAACAATGTGGAGAAAGTAGAAAGCGTCTCCAGAGAAATAACCGAATTACTCAACAAAGGAGTTCAGTTTAATTCTTCTCCACCGCGATACTACTATACGAAGCTTGCTGATTTAAAAATTAAAATGATTTCAAAAGCAACAGAAGATGCTCGGATCCGCGCAGAAAATATTTCAAAAAATTCCGGAAGCCGATTGGGAGATCTTATCTCTGCCAAGATGGGCGTTTTTCAAATCACCGGACAGAATTCTGACGAAGCCTACAGTTGGGGAGGAGCTTATAACACCTCTTCAAAAAAGAAGACTGCCACGATTACCATGCGCTTAGAATACAAAGCGAACTAGCCCAACTAACAAATCTTATTATATTAAGTTATAATTAACATAAAACATATTATATATCTGGATATCAATACACTAAAACTATTCCTACAAATCAGATTTTATGTACTTCAAGGCGACCTATGCCTAATAATACAAAGGCCGCTATCCTTATGAGTCCATCTAGATTACGTTCAAAAATAAAAAAACCCTGATGACGCTCATCAGGGCTTTTTAATCAAAACCAACCTAAACACATGAATTTATTTTAACAGATTATCTATCTAAATAAAGTCTTTTTCACAGCAACTTTTATATATAACAATTGAACTAAAAAAAACCCTACCTCGCTTTTAATTTTTTTATCTTTATATCTATGAAAGTCTCAGGCAGAACAGATAATCTATTTAATGAGGTTACACAGGAATTGAGAAAAGGAGTGTCCGAAAAGGGACATCCATTCAGGACTTTTGTACTGGGGACCACGGGATTGGAAAAAATGGCCCGGCTTCGAACAATAGTCTTAAGAGAACTATCGGACGATTTAGAGTTGTGTTTTTATACCGACTACCGCTCAAAAAAAATAATGCATATAAAGGAAAATAAAAGAGTTGGGCTTTTGTTTTACCATCCAGAAAAAAGAATCCAGGTAAAAATTGAAGGTTTGGCGCAAATTGTTTCCAGTGCCTCCGAAGTTAAAGAGCAATGGGAAAAGCTTTCACAAGTAGCTCAAAAAGATTATACTACTTCCAGAGCCCCAGGGAGTGAAATGGAAGACAGTGAACGTCTTGAATTTCTATCGGAACGAAATTATTTTTGCAAGGTCCATGTTAAACCTCATAAAATTGAATACCTAAAGCTTCAATCGCCAGAACACCTAAGAGTGCGATTTTCTTCCAACGAGGGTTTGTGGAATGGTGAGTTCCTTATACCCTGAGTACTTACTGCAACAGAATTTAAAGCTAAAATAACCGACAATTTCTTCCCTTTGGTTAATAATTCACCACAGAGAAAGACATTCCTAAAGGATTTAAATGGTCTTTCAATAACGGTATCAAATCTTCCCCTATTTCCAAATAGAACTCTGAGAAATTAACACTTCGTTCTTGAAGTGATTTATTGGGAAACAATTGGTTTTGCAAATCACAAAGACGCGTTACCTCATCCTTTAACTTTCGTTTCTGAGCCTTCAGCAAGCGTTTCTCTAATACATCCATCCCTTTAAGTTGCTTGATCTCTTGCGCTTTTACTGCTCCATAAAACGATTTATCGGTCTGTTCTGCCAATGTATACATGGCTTCAAAATGTTCTTTTAAAAACTCTTTTTGTTGAGAGAGATCGATTTCTATATTCGAAATTTCCCTAATTCTTTTGTTGATAAAACTACTTTGCTTTAAAAAAAGATCTTTGAGTCCTATACCTATGTTTTTAATTTTTTTATGTTGTTTGGCAGACACCAAAAGGACAGAGTTTCTTAAGAGTAAACTGGGAAATGGTACGTCAAATGCCTCAAAAGAGGACTTTAATTCTAACCAATAGGCCAGCTCTCCTCCTCCTCCAATATAACAAAGGTTTGGTAGTATTATTTCCTGATATAAAGGCCTAGTCACTACATTAGGAGAAAATCGCTCTGGATGCTCCTTAAGAACTTTTAAAAACGCCTCTTTGGAAAATTCCAAATCTGTATTATTGATATAAAAGCGTCCTTCCTTTTCAAGAATGCGCTCCCGTAACCCATCTTCGAGGTAAAAATAATTTATGGGTCTTGGATTTACCTGTATTTTGTAGCTGGTGGAAAGAGATTCAAGGGACGACTTGGTTTCCTCCACTCTTTTATAGGACAATTGGCTGTTTAGGTCTTTTTCCACATAAGAAGACAACATTCTCTTTAATTCCTTATTATCTCCATCTATTACGACTAAACCGTAAGAACCAAATAGAGAATTTGCAAGAAATCTGGTTGCATCGGCCAGGTTATCATGTTCCAAATAGGCCCGTCTGAACAAATCCGTCAACTCACGGGCTCGTACAGATGTTCCTAATTCTTGCACAAGGGCCTCATATACTTCCTCTAACCCTTTTGTAGATAAACGACCTACAGCTCCTTCCGAACTTCTATTCCACTGAAACTTTTTGCCGTGTAAATTGAAATAGTTGATTTCATCAAAATCGTGATCTTCAGTTGCCATCCAATAGACAGGAACAAAATTGTAGTTCGGATAGGCCTCCTTTAATATTGCACTGAGATTTATCGTGCTAATTATTTTGTAAAGAAAGTAAAGAGGTCCTGTAAAAATATTTAACTGATGCCCAGTAACCACTGTAAAGGTGCCCTTGTCTTTTAATAAGCGTAGGTTTTGTTCAACAGCATCAGGAAGATCGTAGTTGGCGTACTGCTCCATTAAAACCTCATTCAGTTTCGCTCTTTTTTCAGAAGAAAACTCTTTCTTACGAATTTCAATTTGAGACTTAAAGTTTTCTACCGTAGGGTAAAAATTATAAAAATCTTGAAGAGAATCCTTTTGGTCGAGATAGTCACATATCAAGCTAGAAAAGTATCCGGTTTCTTTAAAGGGTATGTCGGTGATTTTCATAGATTAAATTAAATCCGATCAAAGATACTAGTATCGAAATTTTCTCATCCTAAAAATACGTTAAGATGTTTAATGGTTAAAAATATCTCTTGATCCTGCAAAGTACATTATCCTTTCATCCAAAAAGTGGGTATTGTTGTCTATCTGCCAAAGTTACTAGTTAAAATATCCTTAGTTTTAGCAAATAATTTAAATTAAAAAAATGAAGAAGACTTACTTGGTTGCTTTATACCTTCTTTTTTGCCTAGGTCTTACCGCCCAGGACATTCTATCTCCTTCCCAGTTTTTGGGATACGAAATAGGAACCCGCTTTACCAGACATCACAGAGTAGTAGATTATTATAAATATCTGGCGGAGGCCGCGTCAGACCAAGTCATAGTCGTCCAATATGGGGAAACAAATGAAAACAGACCTCTATTACTGGCCTATGTTTCCTCTGCAGAAAACATAAAAAACTTAGAAGACATAAAACGAGAACATATTGACAATACGGATGGGAAGGGAGATGCTTCAAAGGCAATTGTCTGGCTAAGCTATAATGTTCACGGAAACGAGAGCGTAAGTACAGAAGCTTCCATGCAAACCATCTTTGATCTTATAACAAAACAATCGCATTATTTGAAGAATACTGTAATAATCATGGACCCTTGCCTGAATCCGGACGGTCGAGACCGATATGTTAACTGGTACAATCAGGTAAAGAACACACCTTACCAAACCGATCCGAACAGTATAGAGCATCACGAGGGTTGGCACAGTGGCAGAAGCAATCATTATATGTTCGATTTAAATCGGGACTGGGCTTGGCTGACCGAAGTGGAAAGTCAGCAACGGCTTAAAGTATACAACAAATGGTTGCCACATGTACATGTGGATTTTCACGAGCAAGGGGTGGAC
>CAZWPZ010000268.1:0-14379 GCA_964636005.1 uncultured Eudoraea sp. | reverse complement strand
TTATAGATTATACTTCAGCAGAGAAAGAGGGAGTATTTCTGGAAGGTACAGGAAGTATCCTAATGGATCGTGTAAACGAAAAAGTATATTGTGCCTTATCGGATAGGGCACATGAGGAGCTAATAATTGAATTTTGTGAAGACTTTGAATGTACACCTGTCATATTTAATGCCAATCAAAGTGTAGGCAAGCAGAGATTGCCAATTTATCATACCAATGTAATGATGTGTTTGGCGGAAAAGTATGCTGTAATCTGTCTGGACTCTATCGATGATAAAAAAGAGAAAAAGAACGTTATTAATCACTTAAAAAATACAGGTAAAGAAATAATTAGTATTACTGAAGAACAAATGCATCATTTTGCAGGAAATATGTTGCAGGTTTCTGATAAAGAAGAAAATCGCTACCTCGTTATGAGTAGTGCAGCATATAACTCTCTTAGCCCTGAACAAATAGACAGTCTTGAAAAATACAACCCCATATTACATAGTCCGCTCGATACTATCGAAACTTGTGGTGGGGGTAGTGCTCGTTGTATGATGGCAGAGGTTTTCTTACCAAAAACAGATTAAACCTTTACTGATGTCTTCGGATTCCTTTTTAATCGCCATAAAAAAGAGGCCATCAGCAGTACAAGAAGAAATGAAAATGGTAATGACGTAATTATTAGTATTTTTTGAATCGCCGTAAGCACATTTATATCGCTTTTTACCTCACCAAGAATTAGTAGGGCGGTTGTACTCAGTAAAAGAACTATAGACCATAAAACTTTATGCGTTTTACTGGGATTTTGCTTTCCTCTATCCGTGAACATACTAAGAACGAACACTGCAGAATCTAGTGAAGTGACTAAAAAACCAACTAATAGGACCAAGGTTACTACGCACAACGCGATTCCTAGAGGGTACTGTTCTAGAAAAATGAATATGGAGGTAAAAACATTGCTTAGATCTAGTGAATTTTGGCTAAGGGAATCCAGAACTTCAAAGGCAGCAGTGCCAAAAGTAGTAAACCAAAAGAAAGTGCCAATAGATGGGATTACCATTACCCCGAGTAAGGTTTGGGCTATGCTCCTGCCTTGCGATATCCTCGCAATAAAAATTCCAGTAAAAGGAGCCCATGAAAGCCAGAAAGCCCAATAATAAAACGTCCAATCGGTTAAAAAACTAATACCCGGATTATAACCATTTAAAGCCAGGCTCATGGGAATAAAGTCTTTAATATAATGTCCAGAAGCGATAAAAAAAGTTTTTATAATGGACATCATATCACTGCATATAAAAACGAAAAACAAGAGAATAAAAGTCAAACTAATGTTTAATACAGAAAGTAACTTGATGCCCTTGCGCAGACCTCTCCAAGCCGATATAAACGAAAGGAATGAAATTATTGCAGTTATAGCAATAGTGGTAGTCAGATTATAATCATTTGAAGTTAGATACTCAAGGCCACCTGTAATTTGAGTAGCACCGAGTGCAATAGCTGCGATTAAACCAAAAACGGTTGTAATTATCGTAATGACATCAATGCCTTTCAGGGCAATTTTATTACGGATTAATCCCTGAAAGGAGGAGCTGAGTAACACTTTTTTTTTACCTATAAAAAGACTGTATCCCAAGACTGTGGCAAATATGCCGTAAAACGCCCAGGGCGTAAACCCCCACTGATAAAAGGTATATTCCAATGCCAGTATTTCTGTATTTAAGGCCGACGAATAAGGTGGGTTTTCGCGCATAAATACTGGTTCCTGTACTGCTCTAAGCAAGATACCTGCTCCCATTCCGGCACTGTATAACATCGAAAACCAACTTAAAAAACTATAAGCAGGTCTTTCTGTTGTTTTCTTACTTAATTTTATTTTACCCCATGGTGAGAGGGCCAGAATGAGAACCATAAATACCGAACCCAACCCCAGATAAAGATAGAAATAGCCAAAATAGTTCCTAACCCATAAGGAAACCTTTTCTATAAGAAAGTACGTTTGAAGTGTATATATACTGGTTGCTATGGCAAAAATGCATAATATCCCCAGAGAAATGGACAGCAGTGCGTTATTTCGCAGTATTTTATTAATGGATGTCTTTTAAACTTAAAGATACGGATTTCTATTTCCAGATAGAATTCCCCTTCGTATTTAGTCCGTTACTCTAAATTGACGTATGGCACTATTTGGCTCAACAATATCAAATCCTGACCAAAAGGTCGGATCATACTGAGATAAATACGTTGCTTTTACCGAAGGATTCTCCTCTGTATTTGTAAAAGCTTCCTCAGATATTGCTTCCGTATTGAAAACTACTAACTCATACTTTTCTGTATTAAAGTTAATCAGATCAATTTCCATAGAAAGTTCATTCTGTTTCCTTTTGCCCTTTACATACTTATTTTTTTCAATGACGCTTAGGGGTCGACGAACTCCCATTTTTCTACCCAATGTTTTGTCCATAAAACGCAGACTATAACCCGTGTTGCTACCTTTGGAATAAATACTTGTTCCCTTATAGGTTATTTCTTCGTAAGAGAAGCCCAGGAGCTTAATTTTTTTTAGAGACTTTACATTTTCATAGTCTATTCTCATGATAGCAAAATCCTCTATATTAACATAAATAGTTCCTTTAAAATCTTCCGATCTTTTTGGTATAAAATCAATAATATAGACTCCTGTATCTTCCATGGCGCTATACCCTCTAAGCGTATATTCGAATCTATTGGCTTTAGAAATGATTTTAATTTTGCAGTCTTTTTTATAAAAAAGTTCCCCGTATAAATTTCCTAATTCTCTTTTTCTATTGCTCAGAAAGGGGAAGTTGCCTTCTGCCTCTTGTTTTGCCTTCGTTAGGGAATCCTTTACAGATTCGTTCAATATGGAGTCTACTTGTACTTTTTGACCAAACCAGCCCGACTTAATTTTTAAATACGAATCTGGTTTAACATTATCCTTGAATATTTTTTCGAGTTTAGCAGACAAGGCTTCCATGGAGCCTTCGTTATTTTTATCGTAGAGCTCTGCGGCCTTTATTAACTCTAACTTTTTTTCCTCGGGTTTTTGATAGAAGTTTGCCAGAGTCTCGGTATAATAGGCGGCATTTCTTGGAAGTATGGATACTACACTATCCAGGAATTTTTTGTTTAATTCTTCAATAGTAGATTCTTCGAAGTCAATATCCAATTTGGTTAAGGTATTTAAGCTAGACTGCCTAAAGAATACTTGTTGCTTCCGGGCTTGTTCCAAGTAGTTTTTTGGAATATTTGCTTTAACGCGATCCATTATTTCAGAAACGTCTAACTCTTTGTCAAATAGAAAAACCTCATTTAGTTCAATGGCCTTGGGTTCAACATATATAATACTATCAAGTTCAGATGCTAAAGAAATCGCAATTTTCTCATACCCCATACTCGATATGTACAGAGAATCCGATAAGGTATTGCTATCCGTATTTTTAATACTAAATCTTCCTTCTTCATTCGTGATTACCCCTCTGTTTTCCTGATATTGAACCGTAGCATATGGGATTCCTTTGTTTGTCCTCTTATCAACTATTCTAGAAGTAATAGTTTGTGAAAACCCTATTACCGGAATTAGACTTATCAAAAAGAAGAATGGTATAAATACGTGTTTTTTCATATGTTTCGCGGCCTATTGCTTATAAAACGATTTATAACCAGTATATGTTACAATCATTTTTCTATGATTTACCAATATTTCTAATCATACCTCCAAAAATAAAAAAGTGAAAGGGTAGAACAGAGTACCAATATAGTCTGCCTTTCAGTCCTTTCGGGCGGAAGGTAGCAGTTTGATACAAGGTGTTATCTTCTATTTTAAATTCTAACCAGGCTTCTCCAGGAAGACGCATTTCTGCAAAAAGTAAAAGCCTTTTGTTTGTTCTGTCTGCCAAAAGAACTCTCCAAAAGTCTAATGCATCGCCCGGAAATATTTTGTCTGGATGCGTTCTTCCTCTTCGAAGTCCAACTCCTCCTGAAAACTTATCCATAAGACCTCTTATTTTCCATAACCAGTTAGCATAATACCAACCATTTGTGCCACCGATCTTCCAGATATTTTTCAAAACTTTTTCAGGGTCAGTGATAGTCAGTGACTTCTCGTCTTTGAGAACACCATACTTTGGTACCTGAATATACTTTTTTAGATTTTTATTTATTCGACCACTAACAAGACTGTCTTTCCAACTACTTATAACCAGGTTTTGTTCTATTTTAACAAAGGCCATTTCAATGGCGTCTTTATAGCTATGCGGTTTTATTTGGAGCATTTTCTCTAGTCTATTGTCCTTGGCAATAACTTCTACTTTCATGCTGTCTACCAAATTAAGCGCAAGTTTATAAGAAGTTGACGTGACGAAATACAACCAATAAGACGATAGTTTTGGCGTCATCACCGGCACTGTTAAAATCCAGTTTTTAAAGCCTCTAATGTTGGCATACTGTTGCAGCATTTGCTTGTAAGTAAGTATGTCAGAACCTCCAATATCGAAGGATTCATTGTAAGTCTTTTCATTGCCAATAACTCCAATTAAAAAGTGAATAACATCCCTTATCGCAATAGGTTGGGTTTTGGTTTGCACCCATTTTGGGGTAATCATAAAGGGTAGTTTTTCGCAAAGATCCCTTATGATTTCGAAAGAAGAGCTGCCGGAACCAACGATTATTCCTGCTCTTAAAACAGTTAGATTAAACGGTCCTTTACTTAAAATGTCTTCTACATTTTTACGGGATTTCAGATGTTTTGACAGCTTTTCTTCATTTACAATTCCACTGAGATAGACCACTTGTTTTACGCTCGTATGTTTTAAGGCATTATTAAACGAAATGGCTGTTTTGGACTCCATTTCGTCAAAATCGTGAATGGATGAACTCATCGAGTGGATTAAATAAAATGCCACATCGATGTCGGCCTTAATCAATCCCTTGGGTATTGGTTTTAAAAAATCGATTTCAACAATCTCTATTTGCTCCCTGATTTCCTTGTCAATAGACAAACGCTGCTTACTTCTTACTGCACAGGTTACATCATGACCTTCTGCCAATAAAACTGGTAAAAGTCGCATTCCTATATACCCATTCGCTCCGGTTAGCAGTATTTTCATAGTTTATAAATCTTCAATATTTGTTGGAGCCCAATTGGCACGGTTATCCAATATTTTTTTGAAAAACTTTTGAATTGCTTTGGTATCCGATTTCACTTTTACGAAGTAGGCATCCATGTAAATGGAGTAAACAGCAAAATCCCCCTTATAAATTCGTAATTTGTAGAATGGAATAACTAAAGCGTAGGTTTCCAGCAGGGATCTAAACCTGAGGATTATTCCTTTGGGTCTAAGCTCAATTTGACAGGTATTTCGATTTTGATCTAGAATAAGTAAGTTACTTATTTGTAAGCTTGCATCGGTGATGGTGAGTTTTGGAGAACCAATTCCTTTCATTGCCCAACGATCTTTTAAGGAGAAAACCGGGCCCACGGTATCATCGATTTTTTTGGTGATAGCCGGGTTATTGTAACTAACATTGAGGAGCATAGCATTTTTATTTTAGTAAACCGTATCTGTTCACAATATAAAAGTCGAAAAAATCATTAGTTTTGCTGCCTTAATTGGGTAAATTTTATGAATATTCAAGAGGTAATTCAGGAGGAAGTTGTAAAAGCGGTAGACACCTTATATGGGGTAACTTTAGATTCTGTCGAATTTCAACCAACTCGTAAGGATTTTGACGGGGATGTTACGGTTGTAGTATTTCCTATGCTGCGGAAAATAAAAGGGAATCCGGTTCAAATAGGAAATGAAATAGGACAGTTTTTGACATCGCATAGGAGTGAAATAGCCTCGTTTAATGTTATCAAAGGATTTCTCAATCTTTCTATTGCCGATTCTTATTATTTGGATTTCTTCAACAGTATTAAAGACTTACCTAACTATGGCTACAAGCAGAAGCAGGATGATAAGGCAATATTGGTTGAGTACAGTTCTCCTAACACGAATAAGCCGCTCCATTTAGGGCATATCAGGAACAATCTTTTGGGTTATTCTGTCTCCGAAATACTTAAAGCAAATGGAAGGAAGGTTTATAAAACCCAAATAATTAATGACAGGGGAATACATATCTGTAAGAGCATGCTGGCCTGGTCTAAATTCGGAGAAGGGGAGACCCCAGAATCAAGCGGTTTAAAAGGAGACAAGTTAGCCGGGAAATACTACGTTCTGTTCGATCAAAAATACAAAGAAGAAGTAGATGCTTTGGTTGCATCGGGAATGTCTAATGAGGAGGCCAAAAAGAATGCTCCCATTATTAAGGAAGCTCAGGCAATGCTCAGAAAATGGGAGGCTGGGGAGCTAGAAACTTTTGAACTGTGGGAACGAATGAATTCATGGGTCTACAGTGGTTTTGACACTACATACAAGGAATTGGGTGTCGATTTCGACAAACTCTATTACGAAAGCGATACCTATTTATTGGGAAAAGATGTAGTTGCAGATGGTTTGTCCAGGGGAATATTTTTTAAAAAAGAAGACGGAAGTGTTTGGATCGATCTTACGGAGGACGGTTTAGACGAAAAAATTGTATTACGAGCAGACGGAACAGCCGTGTATATGACACAGGACATAGGTACAGCTATTCAAAGGGTGACCGATTTTCCTGATATTGATGGAATGGTGTATACGGTTGGTAATGAACAAGACTATCACTTTAAAGTGTTGTTCTTGATATTGAAAAAGTTAGGATATTCCTGGGCGCAGCATCTGTACCACCTTAGCTATGGGATGGTAGATTTACCTGAAGGTAAAATGAAGAGCAGAGAAGGAACGGTAGTAGATGCAGATGATTTAATGCTTCAAATGAAAAATACAGCAGCTGATATTTCTGCAGAATTAGGCAAATTAGATGCGTACTCTCAGGAGGAGAAAAACAAACTATACCGAACCATCGGTCTTGGTGCTTTGAAGTATTATATATTAAAAGTAGACCCTAAAAAACGTATTTTATTTAACCCTGAAGAATCGGTAGACTTTCAAGGAAATACAGGCCCATTTATACAGTATACCTACGCAAGAATTCAGTCTATTTTACGTAAATCTTCCCTTTCTAAAATCGAACAAGGGGATGATCATTCCACTTCTTTATCGTTACACCAAAAGGAAAAGGAGCTATTAAAACAATTGGAAACATATCCTTCCATAATTGAGCTGGCCGGGGCTAATTTAAGTCCTGCATTGATAGCAAACTACACCTACGATCTAGTGAAGGAATTCAATTCCTTTTATCAACAGGTGTCTATTTTAGGAGAACAAAACCAAGAAATCCGAATCTTCAGAATAGACCTTTCCCGCAAAGTTGGCGAAGTAATTAGGTCGGCCTTTTTGCTTTTGGGGATAGAGGTTCCCGATCGAATGTAAGTAATTCATGCTCCGATAACGGCAGTATTTTTTAAAAGAATACCCGGAAACTTAGATTTGGTGTAAAACCCAGAGAAATGTTTTCTACTTTTTCCAGTTCGTCCTGGGTGTTTACTCTGTAAAAGGTATTCAATATGTTTTCCTTATTGAGAAGGTTTAGGATAGATACCCCTGCCTGCCCTTTTATGCCTCTGGCTAAGTTAAAATCATAAAGTGCAGAAGCATCTACACGCAAATAATCGGGTAGCCTGCTACTATTAGGTTCCTTGTAGTTTATGGTAATTGGTAGGGTGTCAGGATTTAATCCCTGATCTCCGTCCAGAGGTTCAGTAAAAGGCTTTCCTGTCCTGTAATTAACACCCAGCCCAATTTTTAAATGGTTTATTGTGTACGTGCTGGCAAAAGTCAGAATATGTCTTATGTCTAAATTATTGGGAAAAGTACTGGGTATAATATCTGGGAAATTGTAATTATTGATGGCGTAATTATAACTTAACCAGGTACTAAAAAACCTATTTTTATGGTTAATTAAAAATTCGAATCCTTTCACCTCGTAAGTCCCAATCTCACCATTAAACTGGTTTTGATTTTGAAATCCTTGCGTTAAAGTACTAATACCATCCACTTTTTTAATATACCCTTCCAATCCTACAAACCATTTGGTTTTGTCATAACTCAGTCCGAGGGATGCTTGTTTGCTTTTTACAATAGGCAGATTTGGATTACCCGGCACCGTATCCTGCTTTTCATTAGAAAGTATCCACCTTCTTTTTTCAATACCTAGGAAGTTCTGTTCCAGATCGATTATCTGATTGGAAGTTTGGTTCTTGAATTCTCCGGTTGCCTCGATCTTAAAATTTGTAAAGGGACTGTAATTAAGCACCAATCGAGGCTCTGGTATTACTCTTTTAAAATACCTTAAGTTGACCAGATAATTCAGACGAGCTCCGGCTCTTACAAAGAGATTTTTTGCATTGGATTGATATGTTATTTCACTATAAAGAGCATTGGCCCGCACAACGCCTTTGATGTTGCTTTCAAAAGGCGGCTGGGTAACATCCGTAAAGTTCGTAATGCCTGTTTCAGTGAATTGGTAACCGTTAAGCCATTTTAGATTTGGAGAAATCTCGTAAGTAGTGTTGAGTTTGATGGAAGTTTCGAATACCTCATTTCTTTGATCCAGAATTTGTTCTCCATTGTTGATGACGTTTTCTGAATCTAAATTATATCGGCTATAGTAGGCAAGTATATTGCTCGAAAACCGAGGAGACCACAGACTGTTAAGACTACCCCCGAACGAGAGGTTTGTTTGGTTTAGATTACTTTGGTCCGTTCTTCCGGATGCGTTTTGAGTTTCCAAGTAATCCAGATTATTATCAATAGCAAGAAAGCTAAATCGGGCGCTCTGTTTCTCGGAAATATCGTAGAGTACCTTGGCTGTAAAATCATAGAAAAAGAAATTTTCCTCTCTATTGATATTGTCTGCGTTGGGGGAAATAATTCCTCCCTGTATTTTAGTATCCTGAAATACTCTTTTTGAAAACTGATTATAGGTTGGGGTGTTGAGAAAATCGGTTATGGAACGTCTTGCAGAGAACTGTAAGGATACTTTGTCGTTTAAAGGAAATTGGGTGTAAGCATCTACATTAATAAGATTAATTCCGGCTCCACCAAACAGCTGTCCGCTAATACTGTCTTTAGATTTCATATTGATAATACCACTTACACCATCGCCGTAAGACGCTGAGGTGCCACTCTTAACTATTTGAACATCCCCGGTTAGATAGGGATTGAATGCTGAAATAAGACCAAAGAAGTGACCAGACTGGTACATTTTTATTCCGTCCCATAAGATAAGGTTCTGATCATTGGTGCCACCTCGAATGTTGATATCAGAAACACGCTCATCAATACTTTTAATGCCGGGCAGTGCCTGAACGGATTGTAGAACATCTGGTTCAATAAGTCCGGGTAATATGCCAAATTCGTCTGTGTTAAGACGAATACTACCGTCTTTCTCTTTGGCGAGTCCTGTGGTAAGAAATTTATATACAATGACCTCCTCTAGCTCCTGGTAATTAACTTGTAATAATAGCGTCGTACAAGGATTCTGCGATACCAGACTTTCAGCAGGGAGATATTTTGTTTTAAAACCTAAATGGCGAATTCGTATCACACTTTCTCTAGATACATCTTCCATCCTAAAAAATCCATTTTGGTCCGTAAGGGTACTACTAGAAGTGTTTAAGACTTCAATGGAAGCACTAGAACTGGTTATTTGGCCATAATTATCAAGAATATAACCACAAATAGAAATGCTAGTGCCTTTTGCAATAGTATAGTAACGATCATTTAGCTGTTCTATTTCTAATTGTGTTTGCGCCCTTATTGCATCTAATATATCCGATAGACTATCCGAGGGTGATGTGCTAATTTCTATATCTCTAAGAGCCTCGTCTGCAAATGAAAATTTCACATCGAATTTGCTTTCAATTTCTACGAGATAAGCATTGAGGTTCTTTTGCTGTGTTGCAATGGTGTCTTGGGCATAGCCCGTGCACATCAGGGTACATTGCAATAGAAGAATAAACAGTATGTTATTTTGAGGCGCCTTCCGCATAAAATAGCACTTTATTCCCTTGCAAAGAATAGGCTATTTGGTAGGGAGTACTAATACTCTTTAACGCTAAATTTAAATTTGTGTTGCTAAAAGACCCTGTAAAAGCCTGATTTAGATCCAAATTTTCTGTGCTAATTTCGAGATTGTACTGTCTTTCAAGTTCCCTTAACACATATCGCAAAGGAATACTTTTAAATGTGCTTTCGTCTAACAACCAAGACGGGCTTGCATTTTTCTGGACCTCAGAATGGGTTATTTTTCCATTGATCACCATAAAGGAAGAACCAGCAGGTAATTCATAATTCTTTTCGTCAAAGTGCACTCGCACTAAGCCTTCGTAACAACTTACTTCGAAGAAATCTTCACGATCTTCTACGTTAAATTGTGTGCCCAGAACAACCACCTGACCCTGTGCCGTACTTACGGTAAACTTTTTCCCTTTGGCAACTTTAAAAAAGGCCTCTCCGTTTAACTCGATATTTCTTTCTTCTGCCCAATTCTTTTTACTATAACTGATTTCGGAAGCGGCATTAAGTTGTATTTCGGACATATCCGGTAAAAGGAGTTGTTCCCTTTGAGCGTATTCCGTTGTTATAGAATCTTTGGTGTTGGTAACATAAAAATAAGAAGCAGCTACGAGAACAAGTATCACTGCGGCATAACGATACACTTTCTTAAAGGTATTTAAGGAGTATACTTTAGACTGGCCTTTTGTCTTTCTTGACTCTATGGCATGCAAGGCTTTATTAGCATCAAAATGTGGCGCTTGCAGAGTAGAAGAGGTCTTTTTCAGTTTCTCGTAAGAAGGATATTCCGGAGACTGTTTAAAAAGAGCCAACTCTTCTTCTGTTAGTTCATTAGCGAGCCATTTTGCCAAGTAATTTTCTTGCATGATTATGGTCTTTATACATTAATAACAACTATGTTTATTTTAACCCTACCGTATTAGCTGAATAAATCCATTTTAGGACTTGATATTGCTTTTTTAAATGCCATCGATATGTTCTCTCAGGCTTTTTAGGGCTAGATGCATTCTTTTTTCAATCGCTTTTACACTTACTCCCTCCATCTCGGCTATTTCTGCGTATTTCTTACCATCAATTCTATTCAGGAGAAACGTCGTTCTTTGATTTTCAGGTAATCGGTCCAGGGCAGCATCTAATTTTTTCTTGTACTCTTGTTCTTCTAAAAGAAATTCAGGACTTTCATGGGAAACTTCATAAGACGGTTTTGCGTATTTTAACCGCACCTTTTCTGCCTTGATAACATTCAAGTATAAATTGTTTGCTACCGTATATACATAGGATTTAGCTTTTTCCGGGACCACTTTCGCACAGTTCTCCCACAACTTAACAAAAGCCTCTTGTACGACATCGTAGGCTTTTTCTTCATTGCCAAACTTATAATATATGTAATTAAATACCGTTTTAGAATGAGTGGTAAAGAGATTGCTAAATACTTCATCCTCACATACGTTGTCCATAATTTTATTTATTAAAGGGCATGGTTGTTCTCAAAGATATTTTAAAAAAAATAAAAATTCAGGTAGGGTTTGTTTAAACATAAGTGTTTTAGAAGGGAACAACAAATAATCCAAATCGTTATGAAAACTTATTTTAAAAATTTCCTACATGTTTTTATCCTAGCCTTAATTTTTTCCTTTGTTGGCTGCCAGGATGAATTTGAAGAATTACCTCAGGGAGACGAAAACCAGACTATAGTGGCTAATTCCACTACAGCACTTCTCATGGAAAAAACTGCTTCTAAAGATGGCTCTTATGATAATATCGTTGATGGTGCCAGCTGTTTGGCAATAGAATTTCCTTACAGTGTTCGTGCTAACGGAATTGAAGTTACCATTGAATCTAAAGAGGGACTTCATGTAATCGAAGAGATATTTGAAGAGATTGAAGAGGATGTAGATATTGTAGAGATTATATTTCCGATAGTTATTACCAAAGCAGATTTTACTGAGATTGAAATCAATAATGCTGAAGAGTTAAGGGAATTGGCGAAAGAGTGTATTGAAGGAGGAAAGGATGATGATATTGAGTGTATTGATTTTGTATACCCTATTACCCTTTACACTTTTGACCTAAATGAGATCGAGACAGGAACCGTTACCGTTGAATCAGATAAAGATTTAAGAATATTTTTCTCTGGTCTTAAGGAGAGTGATCTTATTAGTATTGATTTTCCTATCGCCTTAGAGTTATACGATGGAACAAAAATAGAGGTCCGGTCTAATGCTGAATTGGCAAACGCCATAGAAACTACAAAAGCGGCATGTGACGAAGATGACGACGATGATTATAACGACGACGACTTTACACAAGAACGACTAGAAAAACTATTGGTAGAGTGCCCTTGGTTAATAAAAGAAGTTGTAAGAGATGAAATGAACCAAACGGATCAGTATTTTGAATATGTGATGAACTTTGATGAGGATGGTTCGGTTACTGTAAGAGATAGAACAGGAAATAATCTAATGGGAGAGTGGTCTACACGTCTTTCTGATCATGGGGTAGTCCTTATTCTGGAGTTTGATGTCTTGGTTGATTTTAGCTTGGAGTGGCTAGTATATGAACTTGAACCTGGTAAGATTAAACTTTTTGCAGAAGGAGGAAACAAAATTATCATGAGAAATGCCTGTGATATTCTTGATAGAAATCCAGATACCTTAAGAGAGATTTTAAGTGAGTGTAGTTGGATCATCAAGAGAGTGAAGAATAACGGAGAGCATTTAAACCGATTATTAGGATATGCTTTTGAATTCAAACAAGGAGGAGTAGTTGAGTTAAGCAATGGTGAAAACGTTATCGAAGGCAGCTGGTCTATTGAATTGAATAATGCGGGTAGAGCTGTACTAGCTATAACTATGGGTGATGAGCCAGGTGTAAGTTTTGAATGGTTATTATCTGATTTAAAAGACAGGTTCTTAAAGTTTAATGTGGAAGGCACCTACTATGAATTGGTCTTAGTTAGAAATTGTGAAATAGACTATATCGGTGACGAAGATGTAAACTATTTGAGAGATATTTTTGGAGACACTGCGTGGGCAATTTCCTACTTTGCTGAAAATGAAGACGAAACCACTTCTGGATACGATGGTTATTCCCTAGTGTTAAATGCAAATGGTGTTCTTGAGATCAGAGATGCCAATGCGATGACTATCAGTTCCGGCAGGTGGTTTGTTTTCAGAAATGCGGATAATAAATTAGAATTAATACTAGCGTTCGAGCAGGGAAGCAACTTCTATCCTCTGGCCAACGACTACATAATTCTGGAAGTGGATCAGATGCGTATTGATCTGAAGCACTTAAACGACGGTGGAGGATACGATCGCCTCACCTTAGAGCTAATAATATAACTATTTGCCCCACATTTTTTTTAAAGGGTAGTCTCATCAGGAGGCTACCCTTTTTTACTGTTTATTATTTCTTTCACAGAGCTACCAGACTTCCCGCTGTTATTGTTAAATTTGCAAAACTATTGACGTAAGAAATATTTGAAATGTTTGATAATTTAAGTGAAAAGTTAGATAAGGCGCTTCATGTGCTTAAAGGGCATGGTCAGATTACGGAGATTAATGTTGCAGAAACAACTAAAGAAGTAAGAAGAGCACTTTTAGATGCCGATGTTAATTTTAGAATTGCCAAAGAATTTACCAATAGAGTAAAGGAGAAGGCTCTGGGGCAGAATGTTTTGACATCCTTACAGCCCGGGCAACTAATGGTAAAAATAGTAAAGGACGAGCTTACTCAATTAATGGGGGGCGATGCTGAAGGGGTAAGACTTTCTGGAAGTCCTTCCGTTATACTCATGTCTGGACTCCAGGGATCTGGTAAAACCACCTTCTCCGGAAAATTGGCCAATTATCTCAAGTCAAAGAAAAACAAGAAGCCACTTTTGGTAGCTTGTGATGTATACAGACCAGCTGCAATAGATCAGTTGCATATTGTTGGGGAGCAGATTGGAGTTGCGGTGTATTCAGACAAGGACAATAAAAATCCGGTAGCAATTGCCGAGGATGGTATTTCTTATGCAAAGGAAAATGGACTGGATGTTGTAATTATCGATACTGCGGGTAGGCTAGCAGTAGATGAGGAAATGATGACGGAGATTGCCAATATAAGGTCGGCAATTAACCCAGAAGAAGTGTTGTTCGTAGTGGATTCTATGACGGGTCAGGATGCGGTTAATACTGCGAAGGCCTTCAACGATGTATTGGATTACGACGGAGTAGTACTTACCAAATTAGATGGTGATACACGCGGTGGTGCGGCGCTTACCATTCGCTCAGTAGTTAACAAACCCATTAAGTTCATTGGTACGGGAGAGAAAGTC
>CAZWPZ010000267.1:0-4738 GCA_964636005.1 uncultured Eudoraea sp. | reverse complement strand
ACATTGAAAAAACTAAATGGTGCCAAGTTAGGATTACCACTTTCATCTATAGTACTTGCAAAAGCAATAGGCCGTGGGGCAACTGCTCCTAGCAAATAGGAGTGTAAAGCCGCGGTAGACAGGTGTTTAGGACTAAAGGATTGCGTTTGAGACATTAGTACAAAGGTAATACAAATGCCTTCCAATTGAAAGAATTACTCAATCATTCGACACAACATATTATAGGTATTTCAGTTATATTTAAGGCCAATTAGAACTCAAAATGAACTTTAATTCCCAAAAAAAGGCTACGAATTTTATTCTTCTGATAGCATCCTTTGTTATCGTGAGTCTTATCCTTTGGAATACGAATAGTTTTTTTAAGAATTTTAAAGAAGAAGAAAGGCATAAGATGGAAATTTGGGCCACAGCCCAATCAGAATTGCTTCAGTCTTCAGAAGATAGAGATTTAGGAAATCTTCATGTTAAGATATTTCAAAACAATACTTCTACGCCGATGATTCTGGAAAATATTGATGGTTCCTTGCGAACAAACAATATCCCTGAGGAAAAAGTAGCAGACAGCAGTTATATAATAAGTCAAATTGAAGTGTTTAAAAAAGAAAATACTCCCATCAACATAGACTATAACGGAGAGCATTTGGCAACTTTATATTACGGTAATTCTGAAGTTCTAAACAAGCTTAAATACTATCCTATAGCCTTATTATTAATCATTTTCCTTTTTGCAGCAGTTATCTTCTTTTTCTTCAAAACCAATAAAGCTTCGGAACAAAATAGGTTATGGGCAGGAATGGCCAAGGAAACAGCACATCAAATTGGAACACCTCTAACATCTTTGTTAGGATGGAACGAGTTATTAAAATCAGAAAATATTAACTCGGAAATAACGAAAGAAATTGAAAAAGATATACAAAGACTACAAAATATTACAGACCGATTTTCAAAAATTGGTTCGCTACCAAAGCTAGAAAAACAGGACATAGTGAAAGAAACTAAAAATGCATTCGACTATCTAAGACTTCGTAGTTCTCAACTAGTCCATTTTAGTTTTACCACCCATATTAAAGAAATGCAAGTAGATCTCAATAGTTCATTGTACAACTGGACCATCGAAAACCTCGTTAAAAACGGCATAGACGCTATGAAGGGAAAGGGAAATATAGCAATTGAAATCATCCCCGATGGTAAATATGTAAATATACTTGTGGCGGATACGGGGCACGGCATCTCCAAATCTGACTTCAACGCCATTTTTAATCCTGGTGTAACCTCTAAAAAAAGGGGTTGGGGACTAGGACTTTCTCTTGTTCGCAGGATTATTGAAGAGTATCATAAAGGCAAAATAAAAGTACTTTCTTCTACCAAAGAAGGAACCATTATGCAGATTACCCTTAAAAAAAGTGAGGTGTTATGAAAGAAGTGGAACTAGTAAATATCAAAGAAGCCGAAATAACCAATAACTGTCCGGAATGTTTTAATCAGGACATGACTCTCCGTTTTTTTCAAAAGCATCTCTACGGTACATTCTATCATAAAATTACCAGTGAAATAACACATGAACTGCGGTGCAATACATGTGAAAGTATTATTTACCCAGTTAAGTGGACAGAGGATATAGAACGTATTTTTGAGTATTATCAAAAGATGATAATTCCCTCATCTTCGAAAACGCAATTTACGTGGAAGTTTTATTTGGTATTGGCCCTTGTTATTTTACTTACTGCCCTTGTGGTGTATCTTATTGGGAGAACCTAATTGAGATGTGCCTTTATCTTTTGGGCAATTTCGATAAACTCAGAATCGGAAAATTGCACCTTATTCTGGAAAGTAGCATTTGCCATAGAATGCAGAGGTATAAGATGTACGTGCACATGTGGCACTTCTAAACCGATTACAGAGAATCCAATTCTTTTGCATTCAATTGCTTTTTCAATAGCTAAGGCAACTTTTCGAGAAAAGATCATTAAGTCTAGAAATTGGGACTCCTCTAAATCCGTGATCTTATCTACTTCCTGCTTTGGAATACATAGAGTATGCCCTTCAGAATTAGGATTTATGTCCAGAAATGCCAAAAACCTGTCTGTTTCTGCTATTTTGTATGCAGGAATTTCCCCTGCTATTATCTTGCTAAAAATGGTAGCCATATTTTGAGTTCTATAAAAATTGGGCCTTAATATCGGGCTCTCAAAAAACCAATTAATACGATTTATTACCTGCTAATCTCTAAAATATCAAACTTCAAGGTCCCATTTGGCACACTAATCTCTGCTACTTCTCCCACTTCTTTCCCTAAAAGTCCTTTACCTATTGGAGAAGTCACGGATATCTTTCCTGATTTTAAATCTGCCTCACTTTCAGCTACCAAGGTATACGTCATAACCATTCCGTTTTGTTGGTTTTTCAATTTGACCGTAGACAGCACTAAAACTTTGGAGGTGTCGAGCTGGGACTCATCTATAAGTCTTGCATTAGCAACTGTCTCCTCCAGTTTAGAAATTTTTAGTTCTAGCAAGCCTTGCGCTTCTTTGGCAGCGTCGTATTCCGCATTTTCCGATAAATCTCCTTTATCCCTTGCCTCTGCAATGGCCTGTGATGCTTTGGGCCTTTCAATATCTCTCAATTGATTTAGCTCATCTTTTAACCTTTGGAGTCCATCTTTGGTATAATACGAAACCTTACTCATGATTTTATACGTTTTAGATCGATCTTTTCTATTTATGAATACTATGCTTAAACCCTATATACAATGGGAATAGAATGAACCTGCATTTTGGTTTAACCTACTTGTTATTAGAACATTAAGATGGAATATATGCCAAAATGAGACTTAACTAATAAGAAAATCCCCTTTTTTAAAGAGGATTTAACGCAAAGATACATAAAATTTGTTCAATTTTGTCATCGTAACGCATTGAGCCGTCTCTTATGAAAAAACTAGTTATATCTTGTTTTATGGTATTTCTACTAAGTTGTAGTAGTGATGAAGGCAATAGAAATCCATATATACAAGAAGTTGGTTTTCGCTTTGAAATGAATTTAAATCTACCGCTTTACAGTCCTTTGACCAATATTGGCAATGCAATTTACGTTGGAAATACGGGAGTTGGGGTTCGAGGTGCCTTTGTAATGAAATCCGGATTTGATCAATATATTGCCTGGGAGGCCAGTTGTCCAAATCACACACCAAATGCCTGCTCCACAATGGAACTTAACGGGCAATTAGTAACTTGTTCATGTGAAGGCTTTGAGTACAACTTATTTAATGGGCAACAATCGAACCGTCCTGATGATGGCCAGCGCTATTATGATTTGCTATTTTACCAAACTACCTTTAGTAATAACACCGTTGTCATTTCGAATTGACCAGACTACTGGAAAACACCTCTTTTTACTAGAAATTTAAGGTCGCACCAAGAAGGAAGTTAATTCCCGCTTGTGGGTAATATCCAGCTCCTTCCACAGTAACCACATTACCAGGATTGGTAAAATCATCATCAAACGTGAAAAAATACCCGTTAGACACATACTTGGCGTCGAATATATTGTTCACAAGACCATCTATAATTATACTTTTTATAAAGGAATTGGTCTCAATTACATATTGAATATTAAAGTCTGTTTGCGTATAGGCATCCAGGATCGAATTCTCTGAGTCTATGTTACCCATGTATTGTTTGCCTACATACTTTGTAAAAAGCGACATTTGAAGTTTGTTAATTGGCTTAAAAGTAAATCTGTTTCCAAAAATAACATCTGGAGAAAATGAGATATTCGTATTTCCTAAATTTTCTAGTACCCCATCTCGTTGAAATACAAAATCTATATTTTTATTGGTGCTAATGGCAATATTTGGCTGTAATTCAAATCGTTTCCCGAGGCTTAAAAGTGCGTCAACCTCCAACCCAAGTCGATAACTATCTCCCACATTGGCCCTCAGAGGCGCCCCAACATCATTTAATTCTCCCGTAAGAACTAGTTGATCTTTGTAACGCATATAGTATACGTTGGTGTTTAGCTGAACCGAAGGGGTAAGATACCTCCATCCTAATTCAAAATCGTTTAACCTTTCTGGCTTAGGGCTTCCGTTTTCATAATCATTTCTGTTTGGCTCTCTGTTGGCTACTGCGTAAGAGAAGTAGAAATTGTTATTTGTATTCAGATTATAGGTCAATCCCATTTTGGGATTAAAAAAGTTAAACGTATCATCAACTATACCCGTATCTTCCCCATTGGCAGTATAGCCCACATTTCTATATTGAAGATCACCAAATAGTCGCCATTTACTTGTTAAATCATAGTACATCTTACCAAAAAAATTGAAGTCTGTTTTTCTGGAGTTATCGTCGTAGTATCTATCGCGTATCATACTATTCGATGCAAAACGGGCCCAAATTACTTCCCCAAAATGATCTCCTTCATATATATTATATCCTCCACCAAGAATCAGCTTAACTCTATCCTCTTCATAATTCGCGGAGAATACTGTTCCATAGAAGTTATTGTCTAACCACCTCCTCCTTATTAAATCTGTGGTATTCACTAATTCACCATCTACTGTGATTGGTGTAAATCCATACGTTTCAAAATCATCATCTTCTCTAAACTGCTCAAAATATCCCCGACCTCTGGTATAATGCAAGGAAAGATTGGTGCTCCAATTGGGCGAAAGTGTTTCATTCCAGTGCAACTGGAAATGATTTTGTTTATAATTATCTTCTTCCCTGTCGTAAAACTG
>CAZWPZ010000266.1:0-9013 GCA_964636005.1 uncultured Eudoraea sp. | reverse complement strand
AAATCTTATAATAAAATTTATAATCTGCTGCATTCACTGAATATCTTAAATTTTTACTATTCGATATTATGTATTGGCAATTTAATTCAAATAGGAGTCTATTTGATTAAAATACTTTTATAGCGTTCTAGGTTCTTTAATGAAATCCCAGTACCGCGAACTACTGCTCTTAAAGGATCTTCTGCAATATATACAGGTAGATCCGTTTTCTGCGAAAGCCTTCTGTCTAGACCACGTAGCATAGACCCACCTCCAGCTAAATAAATTCCTGTGTTATAAATATCTGCAGCAAGTTCTGGTGGTGTTTGCGAGAGAGTTTCCATGACCGCATCTTCAACGCGTAGAATGGATTTGTCTAAAGCCTTGGCAATCTCTCTAAAGGAAATGGAAACCTGCTTGGGTTTCCCAGTTAAAAGGTCCCTTCCCTGAACGGACATTTCGTCTGGAGGAGATTGAAGATCTTCTGTCGCAGATCCAATTTGTATCTTAATGTTTTCTGCAGTGCTTTCTCCAACATAAAGATTATGTTGCGTTCGCATATAATAAATGATGTCGTTTGTAAAAACATCACCTGCGATTTTTACAGATTTATCACAGACGATTCCTCCCAGAGCTATTACCGCAATTTCTGTTGTTCCACCTCCAATATCAACAATCATGTTGCCTTTTGGTTGCATTATATCTAAACCAATCCCAATCGCCGCAGCCATAGGTTCATGGATAAGATATACTTCTTTTCCATTCACTCTTTCCGCAGATTCCTTTACAGCCCGCATTTCAACTTCCGTTATACCTGAAGGAATACAAATAACCATACGCAAGGCCGGTGGGAACCATTTTTTCTTAAGCGCAGGAATATTTTTGATAAACATATTTATCATCTTCTCCGAAGCGTCGAAATCTGCTATTACACCGTCCTTTAATGGTCTTATTGTTTTGATGTTTTCATGTGTTTTGCCTTGCATCATGTTGGCTTCTTTTCCAACGGCAATTATTTTTCCACTAATCCGGTCTCTCGCTACAATAGACGGACTGTCTACTACTACCTTGTCGGCATGTATAATTAGTGTGTTTGCAGTACCTAAATCAATAGCTATTTCTTCGGTTAAGAAATCAAAAAATCCCATTTGCGTTTGTTTGGTTTCGGTTAAAGGGTGTATTTCATCGACAAAAGTAGTAAAATTAATGCTTAAAATGGCGTGTGCCTGTCATAACCATGGCCATCTGGTTTGCATCACAATAATCAATACTAAGTTGGTCTTTTATGGAGCCACCTGGTTGTATAACGCTGGTTATTCCATTATTATTTGCTATTTCAACACAATCTGGAAAAGGAAAAAAGGCATCGCTTGCCATAACGGCTCCATCTAGGTCAAAATTAAAGCTCTTCGCCTTGTGAATTGCCTGATTTAAAGCATCTACTCTTGATGTTTGGCCGGTTCCACTGGCACAGAGTTGTTTGTTTTTGGCCAGGACAATGGTGTTAGATTTGGTATGCTTGCATAGCTTAGATGCAAAGAGGAGGTCCTCAATTTCACTTTCTGAGGGTTTCTTCTTAGTTACATAGTCTAAATCCGTCAATTGATCTGTTTTCGAATCTTTATCCTGCACCAAGATGCCATTTAAACATGTTCTGACCTGCACCTCGGGAAAGGCTGTAGGTTTTTGAATTAAGAGAATTCTATTCTTTTTACCTTGTAAGATTTCTAAAGCCTCCGCCTCATAAGATGGGGCAATAACTACCTCGCAGAATAATTTATGAATTTCTTCTGCGGTTGCTGCATCAATGGTGGTGTTACTGATAAGAATACCCCCGAAGGCCGAAACCGGATCTCCGGCTAAAGCATCAATATAAGCCTCCTTAATAGAACTTCTTGTAGCGAGCCCACAGGCATTGTTGTGTTTTAAAATGGCAAATGTTGGAGGATCGTTCTTAAATTCCTGCATTAGCATTACTGCCGCATCTACATCCAAAAGGTTATTGTAAGACAATTCCTTTCCGTGCAATTTGTCGAAAATGGCATTAAAATCTCCATAAAACGTTCCTTTTTGATGTGGGTTTTCACCGTATCTCAATGTTTTTGCAGTTGGCTCGCTTAGTTTGAAAGCACTTAATTGTTCTGTTCGATTGAAATAATTATAGATAGCAGTATCGTAGTGAGATGAAACGTTGAACGATTTGGCAGCGAATCTTTTCCTGTTAGCCATAGTGGTTTCGCCATTGCCATCGTTCAATAAATCATAAAATTCCTGATAGTCTTCCATAGACGATACACAAAGAACGTCTTTGTAATTTTTTGCAGCTGCTCGTATGAGTGAAATACCTCCTATATCGATCTTCTCAATAATTTCTGATTCGGTACTGTCTTCTGCAACTGTTTTTTCGAAGGGGTATAAATCCACAATCACCAAATCGATTTGCGGGATTTCATATTCACTCAATTGGGCAACATCTGATGGATTGTCTTGCCTATTTAGTATACCGCCAAAGATTTTTGGATGCAAGGTTTTTACCCGACCTCCCAAAATGGAAGGGTAGGAAGTGACTTCCTCGACAGGAATAACATTTAGCCCTAATTCCCTGATAAATTTTTCTGTACCTCCTGTGGAATAAAGTACAACACCTAAGTCCGATAACTTCTGAACGATAGGAGCCAGTCCGTCCTTGTGAAACACAGAAATTAATGCCGATTTAATCTTTTTTGTATTACTCATTTGATATAGCTTCTCATTGATCCTAAAGGAAACAAATGTAATTTTTTTAAAGCTATAAAAAGAAGTCGTTTATTAACAAAAAGGCTAAAGTTTTAAAGAATTTTTGCTACGGAAGAGGTGATGAATTCCAAAAATTCTTCATCTTCTTTTGTAAACGGATCGGGTGTATTGGAATCAATATCAATTTGACCAATGTTTTCTCCATTTACAAATAGGGGTACAACAATTTCTGCTTTAACATGAATGCTGCAAGCAATATAGTTGTCTTGAGCTTTTACATCCGGGACAACAAAATTTTTGTCGGAAAGAGCCACTTGTCCACAAATGCCTTTTCCAAACGGAATAATGGTGTGGTCTGTTGGGGCACCTGCATAGGGTCCTAGTTTTAATTCTTCTTTGGAACCGTTTCTAAAATAGAAACCCACCCAGTCATAATGATCTACCTTAGATTGTAGTAATTGACATATTGCAAGCATCGTATTATCCGGCGAAGAATGTTGGTTTTTAAGTATTTTGCTTACTTCGTTCTTTAAGGATTGGAACATAATTGTTTTTTTGCAAAAGTATTAATGCTGTAAACGTAGTACTTAAATATTTTGCCTAAATATTCGTTAATATAACCAGCACCACAACTTTGATTAGACAGAAAAGTTTAATTTTGTAGGCGATGAATACAAAAGTACACCAAATACTTGCCGTAATTATGGCTTTCTTCGTACTTGCCTCTACACTCTCCTGGACGGTAGAGAAGCATTACTGTATGGGGCATATGGTAGATTTCTCTCTATTTGGTACTGCTTCTTCTTGTGATATGTCTACAGGAAATGAAGAGTCTGATACTCCCAGTTCATTAGATAGTTGTTGTGAAGATGAGCTAATTGTTGTGGATGGTCAGGACGATTTAAATATGTCCTATTCCGATCTAAAAGTTAAGGAAGTATCTTATTTGTTGGCTTTCACTTTTGTACGTTTTTTACCCACTCCAAAAGAGGACAAGAAAGAACGTTTTTTTCATACAAAACCACCTCCCTTATTGGTGCGAGATATTCAATTGCTCGACCAAGTATTCTTAATTTGATTTATTCGTGTTAACTATCTGGATGTTCTCGTAAATTAATGGGGCATGTAGATTTTGAACGGTTGTTTTTATACAAATGAATAAATCAAAACAAAATGTACTATAAATATAAAATATATGGAATGACCTGCGAGGGTTGTGTCCAGTCGGTAAAGAATAAAATTTCTTCCATAGACAAAGTAGTATCCGTAGAGGTGAGCCTAGCCAAATCTATTCTGGAAGTGAACACAACTGCCGAAATTACAAAAGAAAGATTTGCTCGCGCCTTAGGCGAAAAGTATACTCTAGAGAATCCCGAAGCAACGTCAACTGCCGAAAATTACGCTTCTTCGGGAGATGTGACTGCGAACAAATGGGTGCAGTTGAAACCTTTATTTCTAATATTCTTCTATCTGTTCGCTGCTGCCCTTCTTCTCAATTTTAAGGATTGGAAGCTTGCTGATGCAATGTTAGATTTTATGGGTCTTTTCTACATTGTTTTTAGCTTTTTCAAGTTTTTAGATTTGAAAAACTTCCCAGAAAGCTTTAAAATGTACGATCCCCTAGCTAAAAAATTACCATTATATGGGAAGGTCTATCCCTTTATAGAACTGGCTTTGGGACTTCTGTTTCTTATGCGCTTACATCTGATGGTTGCAGTGATAACTACAATACTGGTGTTAGGGATAACCACTGTGGGTGTAGCCAAGAGTTTATTAGACAAGAAGACCATACGTTGCGCGTGTTTAGGCACGGTTCTTAAACTACCAATGACGGAGGCAACTATTATCGAGAATGTGATAATGCTTGTCATGGCTTTTTATATGCTATTTACATTTTAGAGTTATGAAGAAAGTATATTCACTTGTTCTGATGCTGGTGTTTCCAGCTGTCAGTATAGCTCAGGAATTTGTTGAAGGTATGGTTATGGAGGCGAATGCTGAGGAAGAACATATAGGGCTTGCCGGAGCCAATGTCTATTGGATGAACTCTACCATTGGAACTATGACCAATGAGGATGGAACTTTTAAAATACCATTCGACAAAGACTTTAGTAGTCTTATTATTAGCTATGTCGGGTTTGAGTCGGACACACTGGTTGTGGAGAATCCTGGCATGCTTCATCACTGGCTTAAGCCATCAAACGAACTGGATGAGGTTGTGGTTTCTCAAAAAAGAGATGCTCTTCAAAAGACCTTTTTTAGTCCACAAAACGTGGTTACGGTTAACAGTGCAGAGCTTTTAAAAGCTGCTTGCTGTAATCTTGCAGAGTCTTTTGAAACAAACCCCTCAATTGATGTAAATTATTCCGATGCTCTTACCGGGACTAAGCAAATTCAAATGTTGGGTCTTACGAGTCCGTATTTGTTGATCACTCAAGAGAATATTCCTATGGTTCGTGGTGCTTCTCAGGCCTATGGACTTACCTTTACGCCAGGCACCTGGATAGAGAGTATTCAAATTTCTAAGGGAGCAGGAAGTGTGGTAAATGGCTATGAAAGTATTTCTGGCCAAATCAATACAGAATTGCTCAAACCATTTTCAGAAAATCCTGTGTTTTTAAATGCCTACGTGAATAGAAATGGCAGAGTGGAAATTAATACCCACTTCAATCATAAATTATCCGAAAAGTGGAGCAGTGGGATATTTATTCACGGGAATGGAAGAAATACTAAAGTTGATGAAAACAAGGATGGATTTCTGGATGTTCCATTAACAAGTCAGATTAACATTCTCAACCGATGGCAATATCAAGATGTGGAAAAGGGTTGGGTAAGCTTTGTTAATTTTAGAGTTTTAAATGATGAAAAACAGCTAGGACAAGCTGTATTTAATCCGCTTACCGATAAGTTTACACAAAACGCCTGGGGAAGCGAGATCGACACAAGAAGATTCGATACTTCTATGAAACTGGGCTATGTTTTCCCTTCAAAGCCATTTCAGAGTTTTGGATTTCAAACTTCCTATAGCTATCATAAACAAGATTCCTATTTCGGATTTAATCAATATGATATAAGACACGAAAGCGTATATTCTAATTTGATATTTAACTCTATAATTGGGGATACCAGGAATAAATTCAAAACCGGACTTACGATGGCTTATGACGGTTACGATGAAGGGGTAAATTTGGAGGCTTTTAGGAGAGTAGATCGGAGTGTAGGAGCATTTTTTGAGTATAATTACGACCAATTAGATAAGGTAAGTCTCACAGCAGGGTTACGTGTTGATGCCCATAACCGTTTGGGTACCTTTGTTACTCCAAGGTTTCATATCCGTTATACCCCATGGTCTACAGCCAGTATAAGGGGGTCCTTTGGCAGAGGTAGAAGAGCCGCAAATATATTTACAGAAAATCAGCAAATGTTTGCTTCTTCAAGAGAAATATTGTTGCGGACCAATGGAGGTGAAATATATGGATTTGATCCGGAAGATGCATGGAACTATGGGTTGAGTTTCCTGCAAAGGTTTAGCTTGATGGAACGACTTGGTAATTTTTCGATAGATTATTATCGAACAGATTTTATCAATCAGGTGGTTGTTGATTGGGAAAACCCAAGGCAGGTTCAATTTAGTAATTTGGAAGGTAGGAGTTATGCGAATAGCTTACAAGTAGAATTTAACTATGAGCTATTGGATAGGTTGGATTTACGCACTGCTTATAAATATTACGATGTAAAATCAGATTATAGTACAGGATTTCTACAAAAACCCTTACAGCCGAGGCAGCGATTTTTTCTTAACTTAGGCTATGAAACTAAATTGAAGCTCAATGGAGCGCAATGGCGCTTTGACTATACCTTTAACAGGATTGGTGAACAAAGGTTACCAGATACCTCAGCTAACCCTGAAGAGTTCAGACTAGCTCCTACTGCCTCGCCTTATACCTTGATGAATGCACAGATAACAAAGGTGTTTAATACCCATTTTGAAGTGTACGCCGGCGCAGAAAATATAACTAATTTTACGCAAGAAAACCCGGTTTTAGGGGCACAGGACCCTTTTGGTCCATATTTTGATACTACCATAGTATTTGCACCTGTATTAGGAAGTATGTACTATGCCGGATTTAGAGTTAAACTATAAAATAAAATAAAACACAATGAAAACAATAATGACAATAATTGCAGTGGTAATGTTCACTGGATTACAAGCACAGGATAAAAATAAAAAGCAAACATTTGAAGTTGATGGCAAGTGTGAGATGTGTAAAAAGCGAATAGAGAAAGCAGCCTTAGGTGTTAAGGGGGTAAAATACGCGCAGTGGGATATCCCTTCGCATCAACTTTCTTTAATTTATGATGAGAATAAGACCAATTCCATGCAGATAAAGACTTCTCTTGTAAACGCAGGCCACGATACTAAAGAGCTGAAGGCGACAGAAGAGGCTTATAATTCCGTGCACCCATGCTGCAAATACAGAGAAGACAACAGTGATGATTCTGACAAACACTAAATTAAGAGAAGCACAAAAGTCTTCAGCAATAGTCTTTTCGAAAAGTTAGGTTTTCAGGTATTGGTTTAGGGTTCCATATCGAATTAACCAACAACTTTATACCCTTATGGAAATAAAAAAACCGCTCCTTTATGGAGCGGTTTACTATTTATAGAGTTCCTATTACATCATCCCTGGCATTCCACCGCCTCCCATTGGAGGTCCAGCTGGTGGGTTGTCTTCTTTGATGTCTGTTAGGGCACATTCTGTCGTAAGAATCATCCCTGCTACAGAGGCTGCATTTTCAAGTGCTATTCTTGTCACTTTCTTAGGATCAATAATCCCAACTGAAAGCATTTGAACATAACTCTCCGATTTAGCATCATAGCCAAAATCTGTCTTGCCATCGAATACTTTGGCAACAACAACAGATCCTTCTCCTCCTGCATTTTCTACAATCGTTCTTAAAGGAGCCTCAATAGCTCTTGCTACAATTTGCAACCCGGTTTCTTCATCAGCGTTAGTAGCGGTTACTTTGGCTAATACAGATTTTGCTCTTATAAAAGCAACACCACCTCCTGCTACAATACCTTCTTCAACAGCAGCTCTAGTTGCATGAAGTGCATCATCAACTCTGTCTTTTTTCTCTTTCATTTCTACCTCAGAAGCAGCTCCGACATAAAGCACTGCCACACCACCAGCAAGTTTTGCAAGGCGTTCCTGAAGTTTTTCCTTATCGTAATCAGAAGTAGTTGTTTCTATCTGAGACTTAATCTGATTAACTCTTGTTTTAATTTCTTTTGCTGCTCCAGCACCATTTACGATGGTTGTATTGTCCTTGTCGATTGCTACTTTTTCACAATTACCAAGCATGTCTAATGTAGTATTTTCAAGAGAAAAACCTCTTTCTTCTGAAATTACCGTACCACCGGTTAAAATGGCAATATCTTCAAGCATTGCTTTTCTTCTATCCCCAAAACCTGGCGCCTTAACTGCAGCAATTTTTAGAGACCCACGTAATTTGTTTACAACTAAAGTAGCTAGCGCTTCCCCATCAACATCCTCAGCTATGATTAACAATGGTTTCCCAGATTGTGCAACCGGCTCCAAGACAGGTAGCAAGTCTTTCATAGTAGAGATTTTCTTGTCGAATAACAAGATATAAGGACTTTCTAAGTCGGCGATCATTTTGTCAGAGTCCGTAACAAAATAAGGAGATAAGTACCCTCTGTCGAACTGCATTCCTTCGACTACGTCTACATATGTATCTGTTCCTTTCGCTTCTTCTACGGTGATTACCCCTTCTTTTCCAACTTTTTCAAACGCCTGAGCAATCAAATCTCCAATGGTCTCATCATTGTTAGATGAAATAGTTGCTACTTGCTTTATCTTTTCAGAAGAATCCCCTACTTTTTTAGATTGTTTTGCTAGGTTTTCAACGATTGCCTCAACAGCCTTGTCAATCCCTCTTTTCAAATCCATTGGGTTGGCACCTGCAGCGACGTTTTTCAGACCTTCTTTAACAATGGCCTGAGCGAGTACGGTTGCGGTAGTTGTACCGTCTCCAGCCAAATCATTGGTTTTTGAAGCTACTTCCTTTACCATTTGAGCTCCCATATCTTCCAGAGCATCTCCTAATTCAATTTCTTTTGCTACAGTCACCCCATCTTTAGTTACTACAGGAGCTCCAAAGGACTTACTGATAATTACATTTCTTCCCTTAGGTCCTAAGGTTACTTTTACAGCATTCGCTAAAGCGTCTACACCTCTACGCAGACCATCACGTGCTTCAATATCAAATTTTA
>CAZWPZ010000265.1:0-1637 GCA_964636005.1 uncultured Eudoraea sp. | reverse complement strand
AAGTAAATACAGGACCTCCAGAGGCATGTGTTTCTCCTCTCATCTTGTTCTTTATCGTATCATCTTCTTCATCTGCACTTCCAACACTATAAATTGTGGCCAAGGTTCCTACAAAGACTTCTCGCGCTGCAAAAGAGGTTACTAAGGCAATCCCTATTTTCCAATCGTATCCCAAAGGTCTAATCACAGGCTCTATTGATTTCCCTACGATACCTATATACGAGTGCTCCAACTTATAAGCTGCGATTTTATCTTCCAATTCTCGTTCAGAAAGTTCCAAATCTACAGATTCGGAGGTTATGATCTCTTCGGCATTTTTAAAATTTAGGCTAGGCCCAGAAGACGCTAAAAACCACAGTACAATAGAAATAGCCAAAATGATTTTTCCCGCCTCAAAAACGAAGGCTTTCGTCTTTTCAATAACATTAATTGCCACATTTTTAAACAAAGGCAGTTTATAATTTGGCATTTCGACAACAAAATAGGTCTTGCTTTTTATTTTCAAAACCCTATTTAGTATATAAGCCGATAAAATTGCTGACAAAAACCCTAGAATATACAAGAGCATTAGCGTTAGTCCCTGTGCATTAAAAATTCCCAAGACAGGCGTGTCTGGGATAACCAAGGCAATCAAGATCGCATATACAGGGAGTCGTGCAGAGCAGGTGGTAAAGGGTGTAACCAGTATGGTAATCAATCGTTCCTTCCAACTTTCAATATTTCGGGTGGCCATAATTGCCGGAATTGCACAGGCTGTACCTGAAATTAAAGGAACGACACTCTTTCCGCTCAACCCAAATCGACGCATTATTCTATCCATTAGAAATACTACTCTACTCATATAGCCAGTTTCTTCCAATATGGATATAAATAAAAACAAAAAGGCAATTTGCGGTATAAAAATAACAATACCTCCGAGCCCAGCAATAATTCCATCGGCCAGTAAATCGGTAAATAAACCAGGTGGAAAGCTGTGTTTTACCCAATCCGCCAAAGAAGCAAAGGAGGCATCAATATAATCCATGGGAACACTACTCCAATCGAACAAGACTTGAAATATGAGCAACAATAAGCTAAAGAAAATAACATATCCAAAAACCTTATGTGTCAAAATACGATCGAGTCTACTACGTAAATCTGTGGCTTTTGACTTGTCTACTACATACGCCTGTTTTAAAATGGTATTGATAAACTTGTATCGCGCAATGGTTTCTTTTTGCTGCAATCTTTTTACTTCAGACGGAGATTTCGTTGCAAAAGCATTTTTGATCTTGATCTCTTTCTTATCAATTTTTCCAAAATTCACATCTTGAGTAATAACCAACCATAATTTGTATAAGGATTGATTTGGAAAGGCTTTTTGCAGGCGTTCGAAATATTCTGGGTCTATATCTGCAGCCGAAATACACGGTTTTGCTGATAGACTGCGATACTCCTGAAGTAGCATTTTTATATTTTCTATTCCTTCATTTTTTCTGGAGCTTGTTAGGGCAATCTTACAATCCAAGTGACGTTCTAGCTCCTCAATATCAATTGAGATTCCCTTACGCTTCATTCGGTCAGACATATTTATGACCAAAATAGTTGGGATTTCCAAGTCCTTAATTTGCGTAAATAATAAGAGGTTCCTTTTAAGA
>CAZWPZ010000264.1:0-1751 GCA_964636005.1 uncultured Eudoraea sp. | reverse complement strand
ATAAAAATATCCCCTCATATCTATTTAAATTAGTAAATTCGCTGCGATTCGTAAACTTCAGATTACATGTTTTCAAAGAACTTTGAGAAATGGGACACCATCTTCGGATGGGTTGTTTTTTTTATAGCACTCACCATATACTCCATCACTGTAGAACCTACAGGGAGTTTTTGGGATGCAGGTGAATATATCACTACCTCAGCCAAATTACAAGTTGCCCATCCACCAGGAGCTCCATTATTACAGATGATTGGAGCATTCTTTGCAATGTTCGCCTTTGAGGCAGATCAAATTGCCAGAATGGTAAACTATGTCTCAGGTGTTTCGAGTGCTTTTACGATACTCTTTATGTTTTGGACAATTACAAATCTTACCAAAAAGCTCATAGGAGTAAAAAATGAAATGACGGAAAGTACCGCCATTGCAGTTTTGGGGAGTGGCCTGGTTGGAAGTCTGGCTTTTACATTCTCCGATAGTTTTTGGTTCAATGCAGTGGAAACCGAGGTTTATGCTATGGCAAGTCTCATTATGGCGTTGTTATTATGGTTGGGATTGAAATGGACAGACGACCTGGAAAACCCACGGGGCAATAGGTGGCTGGTTCTAATTTCATTCGTTATTGGTCTGACCTTTGGCATACAGTTTATGGGCTTTTTAGCAATCCCAACAATAGGTCTATTGTACTACTTTAAAAAATACAAAACTACCACCGTAAAGAATTTTCTTCTCGCCAATGTAGCGGTAGTAGCCATTTTAATGCTGGTATATAAATTCTCTTTGACCTATGTATTAAAATTATTTGGCTGGGCCGAAGTGTTCTTTATAAACAGTATTGGTCTTCCGTTTAATTCTGGGTCTTTAATAATGCTTTTGGCCTTTATAGGATTGTTCTATTACGGACTAAACTATACCAGGAAGAATGGATACCGTACTGCAAACACACTGGTGTTGTGTGCAATGTTTCTTTTTTTAGGTTTCTCCTCTTGGTTGATGCTTCCAATAAGGGCTAATGCGAATGTCGTAGTTAATGAGAACAACCCAGCAGATGCAAGGGCTCTTTTGGCGTATTACAACAGAGAGCAGTATCCAGGAGTAGATAGCCCCATATATGGAACGTATTATTCCGATGCATTTGCCCCTCCAGGAGAAGAAAAAGACGATAAGCCAAAATACGAACAAGACCATACCTTAGGCAAATACATAATTGTAAACAAGTACAAAAATGCCATGCAGGGTCCTAACGAAAAACACCGAGGTTTTCTACCACGTATGTGGAGTGAACAGAATGCGGAAAATTACATGAAGTATTTCGGACCGTTATCATTTCGGATGAAGTCTTCAAACGAGGAACTCAGGCAGGCAGTTAACCAGGTGCGGACAGGTCTCGCAAATGGAGAAATTGACGAAGCTCAGTACATTAATTTTATCCGCCAGTTTAGCGACTATATTGAAGTGGAACCTCCATCTCTTTGGGATAATATAAAGTACATGGTTCAGTTTCAGTTTGGCTATATGTATTGGCGCTACTTTATGTGGAATTTTGTTGGTAAAAAAGATGATGTTCAAGGCAGATACAACGGTAATGGAGAATGGCTGAGTGGAATCGGATTTATCGATAGCCTTCGACTTGGAAGTCAGGATAATTTGCCAAAAGATGTTCTTGATAATAAAGGTCGTAACACCTACTTTTTTCTTCCATTGATTCTGGGAATCATAGGATTAGTATTTCAATTGACCAAGGATCCCAAACA
>CAZWPZ010000263.1:0-2924 GCA_964636005.1 uncultured Eudoraea sp. | reverse complement strand
AAGTTTACACCCAAAAAGTGCAAGTGGTGAATGGGTCAGTTCTATTGTTTTTGCCGTGGTTGCAGCGACCTTGGTACATACCTACTTTATACAACCTTATGTTATTCCCACAGGATCTTTAGAACGAACTCTTCGGGTTGGTGATCTCTTATTTGTAAGTAAATTTCATTTTGGTGCTAGAACACCAATGACAACTGTAGCTGCTCCCATGGTGCACGACACCCTACCGGTTTTAGGTATTAGGTCCTATTTAAAGAAACCACAGCTCCCCTACTTCCGACTCCCAGGATTTGAAAAAGTGAAGAAAAATGATATCGTTGTATTTAGCTGGCCTGCAGATACGGTTCGCGTTTTCTTTAAAAAGGAAAAGGGGGTCAAAAAACCAATTGACAAGAAATCAAATTATGTAAAACGTTGTGTAGGAACTCCCGGAGATTCGCTATCGGTCATCGATGGTATTGTGTTTATCAATGGCAAGGAGTTGCAGTTATCGGACAGGGCTAAACCCCAATACGATTATAAGGTGTATTCTCAAAAAGGGGTATCGTCCAAACTACTTCTAAGTCTAGGTATTGAGGAATTTACCAGAAAATACATATCGGGGCCACTCAACCAGTCGCAATTTGAGGCAGTTAATGGATATCTCATAGGAGGTGGCCAAAATGCCAATGGAGATATTGAACTTATTACCCGAGCTACGGGAATACCGATATCTGTTATAAGAAAAGCAGGACTCTCCTTGAAGGAAGAGACCGGTCGGGAAAGAATAGCCACGATGACCGATGAAATGGTACAAGCGCTACAGGCAAACAGCGGTATTGATTCGGTGATTAAGTTAATAGAACCACAAGGTGAAGCAGGCTACAATATTTTCCCGCAGAGTCCCCAATACCCGTGGAATAATGACAATTTTGGTCCTATATATATCCCCAAGGCTGGCACTACTATTGATCTTAACACCAATGTGCTCCCTCTTTATAAAAAAATAATTCGTGATTATGAAGAGAATACAATTGCAGTTTCTGGGAATCAGATTAGCATCAACGGAGAAGTAGCTACTACCTATACCTTTAAACAAGACTATTATTGGATGATGGGTGATAATCGTGATCATTCGGAAGATAGCAGAAGTTGGGGTTATGTACCAGCCAATCATATAGTGGGGAAACCAATTTTTATTTGGTTAAGTTTCGACAATTTTAAGCAAGGGATAACAAAATGGCGGCCACGTTGGGATCGAATATTCACTACTGTTGGAGGCGATGGAGAGCCCCGATCGTATTTTAAGCACTTCCTCATTGCACTAGCCCTTTGGTTTGCCTTTGATTACTTTTGGAAGAGAAGGAAGAAATCTAAAAAAGAATAACACTATATCTTACATTTAGAAATAAGTCGAATGGAAGTTCTTGTCCATCCTGTATATCTGCCGAATATTTCTCTTTTTGCGGTCCTTTCTCAGCGTAAGGTTAGGTTGGAAATTAATGATAATTATCAGAAGCAGACGTATAGAAACAGAACCTATATCTGTACCGATCAGGGAAGGTTTATGCTTTCCATACCCATTATTCATCAAGGAAAAAGAGAGGGGAGACAGTTATATAAAGATGTTCTTTTAGAAAATGATTCCAGATGGCAAAGGCGCCATTGGAGAACCCTGCAGACAGCCTATAGAACCTCTCCCTTTTTCGAATATTACGAAGATGATATAATGCCATTGTACACGACTAAATTTAGGTACTTATTGGATTTTAATCTCAGATCTATTGAAATTTTGGCCAGCTGTCTTCAACTAGACCTATCCTGTAGCAAAACGGAATCCTATGATCTCCAACCGCAACAAATGACAGATGCCCGAGATCTGGTTAATGCTAAAAAGACGATTCCCATAGAACAGCAAAACTATATACAAGTATTCAATAGCAAACACGGATTCGTGCCCAATTGCAGCACTATCGACTTACTTTTCAATAAAGGACCTGAAGCCTTGAATTACCTACAAGCAATTAAACTAAATTATTTAAATGATTAGGTTTTTCGTCCATTATGGCATCCATTTTATTGTCCCAATTGTAATTGGTCTTCTTTTTTACAAAAAGAATTCTCGCCTAGCCATTATCATTCTACTCTCGGCCATTCTTATTGATATAGATCATCTTTGGGCAAATCCAATTTTTGATGCGAACAGGTGTAGTATAAACTATCATTTTTTACACTCGTACGTAGCTATTTCAATCTATTTTCTTCTTTTTCTTATAAAGAAAACTAGAATTATAGGCTTGGGTCTTCTTATTCATATTCTTGCTGACAGTATGGATTGCTTGATGATTGGTTAGAGCTTTATGGTGCTTAAAACCGGTTCATGATCGGATAATCTAACCTTAAAGTTCTCATGAGACCTGATCTGAATACCCTTGTCTACTAAAATAAAATCAATTCTAAAGGGTAGAAAACTAATATCGTAAGTCATTCCTATCCCAGCACCTTTCTGGTCAAAAGTATCCTGCAAATCCCTTTTAACTAAACGATATACATAGGAAAATGGAGTATTATTCAAATCAGCACATACCATTGTCTTATAGGGAGATTGTTTTAGATGGTTTGCAAAAAGTTTTGCCTGTTCTTCTTGTTTTAAAAAGGTGGATTCCATTCTGTTGTAAAATCGAAATGGATTACGAGACTTCTTGATGCGACTCGGAATAATTTTAAAAGACTGTAAGTGGAGGTTATAAACTCTTATCGTATCTCTTTCTACCACTATATCTGCATATATAGCATTATTTGCCGTTTCCGGAAAATCTAAAGACCCTGTTCCAATTATTGGGTACTTCGAAAAGATACCCTGAATTGATTTGGTGGAACGCACTGGTGTAACAAAGTGAAACGGATAATGTTTTAAATACTTGTGCCTATTTCTTTGAGATTCT
>CAZWPZ010000262.1:0-14691 GCA_964636005.1 uncultured Eudoraea sp. | reverse complement strand
AACAAGTTGATGGATTGGAAGACAGCGAAAACAATCCCTTGGGGAGTGGCTTTTTTCCTCGGAGGAGGTTTGGCATTGGGTTTAGGTTTTAAGAAGACCAATTTAACAGCATGGTTTGGAGATAATCTGGATGGCTTAATGCAATTACCCCTTTTGATGAGTATACTATTGATAATTCTTCTATTGATATTTATTACGGAATTTAATTCTAACACTGCCACGGCTACCATCTTTTTGCCAATTTTGGCTGCTTTTTCCATAACCACCAATGTTAGTCCTTACCTGATAATGATTCCAGCTACTTTCGCCTGTTCGTTCGCTTTTATGCTCCCCTCAGGAACAGGAACGAATACGGTAATTTTTGCTAGTGAAAGAATTAGAATAAAGGAAATGGTGTTAGCCGGATTTTGGTTAAATATTGTATCGGCCTTTTTGTTAACTCTATTTCTATACTATTGGATCCCCTTAGTGTTAGAGTGATTACTTCGAAAGATTCTCTTGCAGTCTTTACAGAAAATCAAGATAAACCTGGATAAATGACCTTTCTGCTTAGTTGATGTCCTTATTCTGCTTTGATTAGATCCCACCTTAATTCTATGATTAATATCATAGTAAACCACTAAGAATCTTTATACATTAATTGCTCCTTAAATCAAGCGGTATGAAGAAAGTATTATTTGCTACAGACTACTCCGATGTTGCTCCAACGGTTTTTAATACAGCATGTTTTCTCGCCTCTACTTTGAAAGCAGAGTTACATGCAGTGCATGTTTTTGAAATAGCGCCTTCTTTTAAAAGCACTTTGGGTCTAAGCTATATAGAAAAGGAGCAGAAGCTATTAAAAGATAATAAAACAAGGATTGAAAAATTTTGTGACCCAGAAGTCCTAGGGTCGTTTCAATTGGAAAATTGTAAGACCCATATTATAGAAGAACAAATTGCATCTGACGGGATATTGAAGGTGGCCGATGATATTAATGCGGATTATATAGTTGTCGGAATGCAACAAGCCAACCGATTAAGGGAGGTTGTTCTCGGAAGTACCGTATCGAGTTTAATTAAAAAATCTGTTTATCCACTTATTATTCTCCCGGAAGATTTTGATGCTGAGAAGCTCAGGTCTTTTGTTTATGCTACAGACTTTGAAGAGGCGGATCTGGTTGCGGTAGAGGCAGTTGTAGAATTGGCGGAAACACTTCAAATACCCATACAGTTGGTTCATATATCTACAGAAAGGGAGTATTCCGGTCAGCAGCAATTAGAATGGTTTAAAGAGATGCTTAAAGAGAGGGTGGCCTATTCTGATATAAGTTTTGAACTCATTTTGTCTAATGATATTACCAAGGCCTTACTTTCCTATTTAGACCATACCTCCCATAGCATGTTAGTTATGCTAGAAAGGAGAAAGAACAATGTTTTATCAGGTTTTTGGCAAATGGACTTGGTAGAGAAGGTAAAAGCAGAGAAAAGCTTTCCCTTACTTAGTTTTAAAAAAGATAGCTTAAAAAAATTAGGTACATAAAAGAAGTTACTCTGTAATCTGGCTAGAATCATTAAGGGCCGACTAGGATACCTTCAATGGACTGCTGAAAAGCTAGGAATTGATTTTTTTGACAAGGCCATCAAATTTTGTAACTTAAAGGAGGAGAGAGGATTACTCAATATACTAGTTAAAGATATTTAGCAAACAACTTTTTACTTTAACCAATAATATTTGCTCCAGAATAAGATTATCCCAACATAAAACAATGTATTATGAGTCCATTATTGATTTTTGCTTTAGTAGTATTGATGTTTTTATTTTCAGGAATACGCATTGTATTTGAATATAAAAGAGCCTTGAAATTCCGGTTTGGAAAGTATATAAAAATCTTACAACCCGGATTTAGATGGATTATCCCGATAATTGAATCCATTCAGGTGGTAGATATACGAGTAATTACCATTAACATTGTATCTCAGGAGGTGATGACCGAAGATAATGTGCCTTGTAGTATTGACGGGGTGGTTTTCTTTAAGATTAATGATCCTGAGAAAGCGGTTTTAGAAGTAGAAGAATTTTCTTTTGCTATAACCCAGTTGTCACAAGCAGCTCTGCGCGATGTTTGTGGAAAAGTAGAGCTAGATACTATTCTTTCGAAGAGGGAAGAGATGGGCAAAAATATTAAGGCCATTGTGGAGCAGGAGACAAATCAGTGGGGTATAGAAATTATAGATGTAAAAATTAAGGACATTCAACTTCCTGAAAATATGCGTAGAATGATGGCCAATCAAGCAGAGGCAGAACGTTCAAGAAGGGCAAGGATAATTTTGGCACAAGCGGAAGAACAGGCAGCCGGAAAACTACTAGAGGCTGGTTTGCAAATTGATAAGTCGCCCTCGGCAATAAAACTGAGACTCTATCAAACCTTATCCAATATCGCTGCTGAAAAAAATTCTACTATTCTTTTTCCGTTTCCAGAAGAAGTACTTCCCCGAAACAATAAGGATTTAGAATCTACAGATTAAGGATGTAATTACACTGGAAGACTAATTGGTAGAATGTGGCCTATTCCCAGTACTCTAAAGGTCTTTGTTTCTGATTTTCTTGAGCTTTACCGAATACGTTTCATTCGTAATAATTTTTTGTTGCAGATCGCCAATAGCTGATTTATATCATTGTATTGGGAGAATGGATAATGTAATTTTCATTCATTGTTCATTCCCTGCTCTATGAAAAACATCCTGATCCCTACAGATTTTTCTTTGACTGCCACTAGTGCCATTTGCTTTGCATTGACACTTTTTAGGGAAGAATACTGTAATTTTTATTTACTTCATGTTATTACTTCGCCAACTGCTCCGAAGGAAAGTAGTGGAGATGTTTTGAATACATTTTCAAAGGAGATTCCTTGCCCTCAGGAAGTCAAAAGCAGATGGATGAATACTAGAAAAGAAATAAAAAAGTACGCCAACAGCAAGCATAAATTTCACCTTAATTGTGGTAGTGATACGCTGCCAAACGAAGTGGAAAGTAGTATAAAAATAAACCGCATCGATTATCTAATTATTGGTTCTAAAAGTTCAAAAGAAATTAACGAAACAGTTCAAAAGTTCAATGTAAGTCATCTTTTAAATTCATATGGTATTCCCGTCTTTTTATTACCAAAAAATTACACTACCAGAGCTATTGTATCTGCTTTTCTTGCCACCGATTATAGGTGTGACTATAAAATAGAGGAACTAGAACAGGGATTAACATTGCTGGATAAACCTCACAGAAGACTTCTAATTTTACACCAAAGAGAAGGGTATCGGCTTTCTCAAAAGCAACAGGAGAATAAGCTTAAACTAAATAAGAAATTATCTCATATTTCTCATACTATGATAGATCTCAGAGAAGGTCTCTTGTTAAATGAAGTATTGCAATATGTGCAAAAACAGCAAACCGATATTTTCATTGTTATGCATAGGTTTTATAAGTCCGTGAACCAATTCCTGGCACCAAAAATGACCAACTATTTACTTGTACACTGTAAAAAACCAATTTTGTTTATTAAGGATACGTCTACACCACTATCCACTTCTCATGGCAATAGACAATATTCCGTATACAGGAACCAAAGTATATAGTTTTTTCAATGATTTATTCAAAAACGAATGGCCTAATCACTTGGTTTCTTTCTGCTGTATTCTGCCTTAATTATTGTTTATATAAATGTGCAATACAACGGGAATACTATAAATTTGCAATCTAAAAGTCTTCTATGCTATGAGTAAAGCTATCTATATTGCTACTACAGAATCTAACAGTGGAAAATCTATACTCTCCATTGGTCTTATGAATATGTTACTGGGTAAGGCTGCGAAAGTGGGCTATTTTAGACCAATTATTGATGATTATTCCAAAGGCGAAAAAGACAATCATATACATACGATACTCCACTATTTTGATATTGAAATGGATTATTCTGAGGCCTATGCACTAACTAGATCAGAAGTAATTCAAAAACACAATCAGGATAAAATTGATGAGGTTGTCGACTTGATTATTGAGAAATACAAGGCGATAGAATCCAATTTTGACTTTATTCTGGTAGAGGGAACAGATTTCTCGGGAGAAGGATCTATTATTGAGTGGGATATCAATGTATTGATAGCAAGAAATTTGGGGATTCCAACGGTACTCATTAATTCTGGTGTAGGTAAGACCTTAGAAGAATTGGTAGATAACCTATATCTAGCCTATGACTCTTTTGTTGAAAAAGGAGTGGAGGTGTTAATGGTAATTGCGAATATGGTACAGCCAGAGAATTTGGATCTGGTAAAAGAAGGGTTGGTATCGTCCTTAAAAACAGATGTTCTGGTTGGTGTGATTCCGTTAAATCCGGTCTTGGGAAATCCGACAATGAAAGAAATTGTCAAGGAATTAAAGGGAGAAGTTCTCTTTGGAGAGCAATATCTAAACAATCAGGTTAGTAATTTTAGCGTAGGCGCGATGCAGTTGCGGAATTATCTAAATCACTTTAAAGATCGTGGTCTGATAATTACACCAGGGGATCGTTCTGATATAGTTTTAGGAGCCCTGCAAGCTAACCTTTCGACAAATTATCCTACTGCCTCTGGTATTGTTCTGACAGGTGGGTTGGTTCCGGAAGAACCCGTAATCAGACTAATTGAAGGTCTATCGGAAGTAGTTCCAATAGTTTCGGTGAAAGATGGAACATTTTCTGTCGCCAATAAGACAGGTGCAATACGTCCGAGGATCTATGCGGAGAACAAGGAAAAAATCGAAACCTCAATACACAACTTTACTCAATATGTCCCTGTTAATGAATTAGCAGAAAGACTGATTACTGCCCATCCCAATGGAATTACCCCGCGAATGTTTCAGTATAATCTATTGAAACGGGCTCAGAAAAGTATCAAACATATTGTTTTGCCAGAGGGAACGGACGATAGAGTATTGATGGCAGCCAAGGAATTGACCGATGCCAATGCGGTTAGGATTACCCTTTTGGGAAATAAAGAACAGATAGAGGAAAGAGCGCGACAATTAGATATAAATCTGAATTGGGAAACTATTGCAATTATCAATCCTATAGAATCGGAGTCTTTTGAGGACTATGTCCATACCCTCTACGAACTCAGGAAACATAAGAACGTTGACCTGTCAATGGCGAGAGATTTAATGGCAGACATCTCCTATTTCGGTACTATGATGGTATATAAAGGAGACGCAGATGGCATGGTGTCGGGAGCAATACATACGACACAACATACCATAAGACCGGCCTTGCAGATTATAAAAACACAACCAAATGTTTCTATAGTGTCCTCCGTATTTTTTATGTGTCTGGAGGATAGGGTTACCGTCTATGGAGATTGTGCTATTAATCCGAATCCTACGGCTGCACAATTATCGGAGATTGCCATTAGTTCTGCTAAAACTAGTATTGCCTTTAACATAGAACCTAAAATTGCCATGTTATCCTATTCTTCGGGAGATTCGGGAACTGGAGCTGATGTGGATAAGGTACGGGAAGCAACTACTTTAGTTAAGAAGAAGGCTCCGGAGATAAAAATCGAAGGTCCTATTCAATATGATGCAGCAGTTGATAAGAAGGTAGGGAAATCAAAAATGCCTCATTCAGAAGTAGCAGGTGAAGCAACGGTATTTATTTTTCCGGATTTAAATACTGGTAATAACACCTATAAGGCGGTACAGCGGGAAACAGGAGCTTTGGCAATCGGGCCCATTCTTCAAGGACTTAACAAACCGGTAAACGATTTGAGTAGGGGCAGTACTACCAGAGATATCGTAAATACAGTAATTATAACCGCCATCCAGGCACAAGCCATAGAAAAAGAGTAACGATGCGCATTCTTATACTAAACTCAGGAAGTTCTTCTATAAAATTTCGATTGATGGAAATGCCAGGCGAAAGCACAATTGCGCATGGCCTAATAGATCGTATAGGTACTGGTGTGGGGACCCTGCTTTATAAAAACAAGGAGGAAACTATTAGAAAGGAAGAGGAAATTAAAACACATCAGGCAGGATTGGAGTTAGTAGCCGAATTGTTATTAGATCCGGAAAAAGGAAGCCTTGGGAGTCCTGAGGAGGTCTACGCCATCGGACATAGAGTGGTACACGGGGGTAATTTGTATAGCAAAACCACCGTCATAACCGAGGAAGTGAAAGCTACAATAGAAAGATTGAGTGCCTTGGCTCCCTTGCATAATCCACATAATTTAGCTGGGATTAAAGTAGCAGAACATATTTTTCCCAAAGCAAAGCAAATAGCTGTTTTTGATACAGCATTTCATCAGACCATACCGGTCAGGGCAAAAAAATATGCTATTCCTAATGAATTATTTGAGGATAAGAGCATTCAACTTTACGGATTCCATGGGACCAGTCATAAGTATGTAACGGAGAAGGTAAATGCATGGTATGGTAAAAAATTAGACAAGGTAATTTCTATTCATTTGGGTAATGGCTGTAGCATTACCGCTGTAAAAAATGGGCGAAGTGTTGATCATAGTTTGGGGTTTGCTCCATCTAACGGCCTGGTAATGGGTACCCGAAGTGGTGATATTGACCATTCCATAATATTCCATTTGGTCCGGAACCTGGATTATACCTTAGAGGAGGTAGAAAATATGCTAAATAAAAGAAGTGGTATGGTCGGCTTAACCGGGTATACAGATTTGCGGGATATACAAAAGGCTGCCGAAGAAAATGATTCGGCATGCCAATTGGCTTTAGAAATGAATGTGTATCGGATAAAGAAATACATCGGGAGCTATTGTGCTGTATTAAATGGATTAGATGCTATAATTTTTACTGCCGGAATAGGAGAGAATTCTTCATTAATTAGGGAAATGGTTTGCAAAGAGATGTCCTTTTATGGGATAGAGATCGACATACAAAAGAACAAAGCGAAAAATAACGGTCTTCGAGAGATTCATGCAGAGAATTCTAGCGTAAAAATCTTAGTAGTACCTACTGATGAAGAGGCCGAAATTGCCAAACAGACCTACACGTTGTTGACGTAGGCTAATAAATAGAAAACGAATGAAAATAGGCTTAGTATTGTCGGGTGGTGGCTTTAGAGGTTTGGCCCATGTAGGGATACTAAAGGCCATGGAAGAACGCAATATAGAGCCCACACATATTGCTGGAACTAGCGCAGGCGCTATAGTTGGTGCCCTGTTTGCTTCCGGGATGAATTGGAAAGAAATACGCCACTTTTTTAAAACAGTAGATCTTTTTAGTGTAAAAAGATTGGCCCATATGAAGCCGGGTATTGTAGATTCTGAAAAGTTCTATGACGACTTTACAAAGTTTATCAAGGAAGATAGTTTTGAGGCTTTAAAGATTCCGTTATTTATAACTGCAACGAATATTTTGGAAGGAAGCTTAAAAGTATTTTCGAGTGGATCACTAATTAAACCTATTTTGGCCTCTGCGGCATTTCCTGGTATGTTTACCCCAGTGGAAATAGAGCAGCAGTTCTACGTAGATGGAGGCGTATTGAACAACTTTCCAGTGGAGTTGTTAACGCAACATTGCGATACAATAATCGGGGCTTATGTTAACCCATTTTTAAAGGTTTCCATCAAGGATTTAAAGCACTCTTATAATGTTTTAGAACGAGCCAATCAGATACGGGCTGCAAAAAATTCCATCGAGAAGTTTAAAGACTGTAATATTGTAATATCACCCAAGGACTTAATACATCATGGGACCTTTACGGTAAAAGACGTGGATACGGTTGTAGAACTGGGATATAAGGCTGCAGTACATGCCCTAGACAATTCCGAAGGATTAGCTTTAACTTAGTTTAAGGGATGCAGAATCATTGTAAAGAACTACAACACAACCAAAGGAAAGTTATTTGCCAGGCTGCAATGTTTCTTATGTAAAAGATTCTTCGATTTTTTTAAGGGGTTACGCTAAAACAGCTAGCTATTTGGTATATTTTTCTTTCACTCAATTTTAGATATATTCGCAGTCTATGGAATATTACCTGATAACAACCGCTTTAGTCTTTATTTCGGCCACTTTTGGTTACCTCAATACCCGTTTTATTAAACTTCCTAATACCATTGGTTTAACGGTAATTACCATAGGTTTTACCTTTTTTATTTTTGGACTAAGTTATTTTGATGATACCTTATTGAATGCAGAGCGTTATATCATAAGCCATATTGATTTTAGGACGGTTTTGCTCGATATTATGCTTAGCTTTTTGCTCTTTGCAGGAGCATTACATACCGACTTAGCGCAGCTACAAAAGCTGCGATGGCCTGTATTACTTTTTGCGACTTTTGGGGTACTGGTGTCTACCTTCTTGATTGGAGGGGGGGTCTATTATATGTTATTACTTATTGGACTTGAGGTAAATTTTATCTATTGTCTTCTCTTTGGAGCACTAATATCCCCAACAGACCCCATAGCAGTTTTGGGAATTCTAAAAAAGGCTAACGTCCCGAAGAAGTTAGAAATGAAAATTGTAGGAGAGTCTCTGTTTAATGATGGGGTAGGAGTGGTGATCTTTCTTACCATTTTTGGACTGGCAAGTGGAAGTGGCAAAGAATTTTCCCTGATGGGTGTTTTAGAGTTGTTTGTAGTTGAAGTTGGAGGTGGAATCCTGTTAGGGGCTTTTCTTGGTTGGATAACATTTCGTCTAATGAAATCCATCAATGATTATAATATTGAAGTGATCATTACGCTTGCGGCAGTTATGTCTGGAAGTGTTGTAGCTTCTTATTTGCATATATCCGGGCCTTTGGCTATGGTGGTTGCGGGTTTGATGATTGGCGGCCATAAAGCCCGAAATCAGGCGATGTCCGAACAGACAGAAACCTATGTCGATAAATTTTGGGAACTTATAGATATTCTCCTGAACACCATACTTTTTGTCCTCATCGGGATGGAATTATTGGTCTTGGATTTAGAGACAGAATATTTAATTGCAGGGGTCCTTACCATACCGATAGCCTTGTTGTGCAGGTTTCTTTCCCTTCTTTTGCCTGTATCCATTTTTAAAAAGAAACTAGACTTTGTTCCGTATACCAGCATAATCATGACTTGGGGAGGTCTTAGGGGTGCCATATCTATAGCTTTAGCGCTTGGTCTTTCGTCAGAAATGCACAGAGAACTCTTTTTGGTAATGACCTATGTAGTGGTTATTTTTTCTATTATAGTTCAGGGACTCTCGGTAGGGCAGTTGGTTAATAAACTGCGCTAAGAACCTTGGAAGATGTTAATGTAAATTACTTAAGGTCTAACACTACCGGGCAATGGTCAGAACCGTAGTAATCGGGGAGTATATCCGAATCATTTACTCGTTCCATCAGGGAATTACTCACTAAAAAATAATCGATTCTCCAACCGGTATTGCGCTCTCTTGCTTTAAATCTATAGCTCCAGTAACTGTATTGAATTCTATCCGGATAAATAGCCCTGAAGGTATCTACAAACCCACTTTTTAAAAAATTATCCATTCCATCAATTTCGGTCTGTGTGTAACCTGCAGTTTTGTTGTAGTTCGATTTGTCGTTCTTCAGGTCGATGGCCCTATGGGCTACATTTAAATCGCCACATACGATAACGGGTTTGCTAGCTTGTTTTTCCTTGAGATACTCCAAAAAGTCTGCATCCCATTTTTTTCGATACGATAAACGAACTAATTTTTGACCAGAATTCGGGACATACACATTAACCAAGTAAAAAGACTCGAATTCTAAGCATAGTATGCGACCCTCAGAATCGTGCTCCTCATTGTCCATTCCATAAGAGACGGATTGTGGTTTATGTTTGCTGAGAACCGCGGTCCCCGAATATCCCTTCTTTTCAGCAGAATTAGAGTATAGGTGAAGCTCTGGAAATATAGACAGTGCTTTCGCTACTTCATCTTCCTGCGCCTTGGTCTCTTGCAGGCAAACAATGTCGAATTCCAGTTCTTTTAAATTTTTTTGAAAGTCTTTCTTGATAATAGCACGTATACCATTAACGTTCCATGAAACAATTCGCATCTATACCGGTTTTGTAAGTAATTTTATTACAAAATACGGAGGTTTTATTTGGAATCATAGCATAACAGTTGCAATAAATAGTTTGGTGCAACTTATTTTATAGGATGAACCCAATTTATCTTGGTTTGAGTAACTAAATTTTCCGATATTGCGGCCTCATTCAAGGATGTACCTCCTGGAAGTAAACATCATGGAGTGTTAGCTCAGTTGGTTTAGAGCACCGCCTTGACAGGGCGGGGGTCGTTGGTTCGAATCCAATACACTCCACACAGTAAAACCTCCCTTTTTTAAATAATAAAAAGTGGAGGTTTTTTATTTGAGGAAGGTACAATCAAGAGAGATAATCATCCTACTGAATACAATAGAGGTCTTTTTACAGCTATATCTTTACGGAAGAATTTACCCTCGAGCAGTCATTGTGAAGGAGTAAAATATAAATTGAATTTTACTAGCTTAGCGAGAAGATATGAGTTTCAAAAGGCAATTCATATTTATGTTAACAATTGTAGAAATGAAAAAGAGATTCTCAAAAGACCTAATACTATTTGTCCTTTCAGGTTTACTATTATTAGGCTGTCAACAGTCCCCCAAAGATGTGGCTGATGTAATTTACATCAATGGCAAAGTTTATACGGTAAATGAAACACGACCATGGGCGGAGGCTTTCGCTGTTAAAGACGGAATATTTATTGAAGTTGGTAGTACTGAAAAGGTCGAAAGAGCCAAAGGGGACGCAACTAAGGTAATTGATTTAAAAGGGAAATTTGTAATGCCCGGTATCATTGATGATCATATTCACCCAGATATGGGTGCAGATAATTACCTTAATGTATTTATAAAAGCTACCGATAATTGGGATGATGTTAAACGTAAGATTAAGGATTTTCGTAACAATAATCCAAATAAAAAATGGATTTACGGTTCTACCATTGATTGGCTTTTGGATGACAACGGAATCATTGCAAATTACGGAGTGCCATCGAATAAGAGTGTGTTAGACGAAATTGTGGACGACAGACCAATAGCACTTTGGGATCAAGGCGCACATGCTATGTTATTGAACACTATGGCTTTGAACGAACTTGGTGTTACAGATGATAGTCCCAATCCAGATGGCGGGATTTTTGTCAAAGATAAAAATGGCAAACTTACAGGAGTCTTTAGGGAAACGGCAAACACTCTGGTATTAAACGCACTGGATAATTATTCCTTGGATGAATGGACGCATAAAGGGATGCTCGCGTTTATTAATGAAATGTCCTCTTACGGGGTTACCTCAATTAGTGATGCCTATGCAGTGAAGCGAAATGCGGATGCTTACTCCATCCTCGAAAAGGAAGGGAAATTGGATCTTTGGGTAAACTTATATATGGCAACTCCTTTGGAGTATAACAAGGAAGAAAAAAAGAAAGCCCAGCAAGAATTTATTGCTAATAGTAATCACTATAAATCGGAGTTGATTTATCCTGCCGGCATTAAATATATTTTGGACGGATCGGCAGCAGGTAAGACTGCAGCTATGATTGACCCCTTTATTGGAACAGATTTCCACGGACACCTGCGCTACCCGGAAGAGGAGGTGCGCAAAGGAATTTATTCAGATGTAATTAATGGATATGCAATTAAAGCACATGCCATTGGAGATCGTGGAATTCGTTTGTTACTCGATATTTTTGAAGAGGCTGAAGCAGCAAGTAGTGAAGCAATGCACTCTATCGCTCACGGCACCTTTGTGGACCCGGATGATATTTCTAGATTTAATGAGATAGATGTTGTTTATGAAGCTTCTCCGGCTCTGTGGTTTCCTAACAACGGTATTCCAATAATTTTAGAAGATATTGGGGAAGAACGAACCAGACATGCCTGGCCAATCAAAAAACTGATTGAGGCAGATGCCCTGGTTTCCTACGGATCTGACTGGACGGTTTCTATTACCCCTAATCCATGGCCAGGATTGGAAGCTATGATCTCAAGAAAAGTACCAGGTAAAGAAAGTGATGAAGCTTTTGTACCAACGGCAGCGGTAGACCTCGCAACTGCGTTGAAAATTTTCACTTTAAATGGCGCTGTTTCCATGGGAATTGATGAGAAGACAGGCTCTATTGTGGTTGGTAAGTCTGCAGATTTCATCGTATTAAATGAGGATTTGTTTACAAAGGAAGTCGGTGATATCCATAGTACAGAGGTTCTGTCGACCTTTTTCAGAGGAAATGAAGTCTACTCCAAAAACTAAGGAGATCCCGGATCTAATGGAATAAAGTACATCAACCTAACCTAATAATAGTATCAAAGCAATATGGAGTCGCTTTTTAAAACCGAAAAGGGTAAGGCCGAAATTTTTGCTCTCTACGATCAAAAACTAGAACAGCTTAACCTTGATGTGGATTATCTTAGTGTAACTACTTCTTTTGGCGTTACAAATGTCCTTAGGACTGGTGATATTACCCAGCCCCCAATAGTAGTGGTTCATGGTTCTAATGCATGTGCACCCATAGCTTTAGAATTCTATCCGAACTTGGCATCTTCTTTTTGTGTTTACGCTGTAGATGTTTTAGCACAACCCAACAAAAGTTCTGAGACCAGACTGAGCATGAAGGACCATTCGTATGGAAAATGGATGGATGAGGTGATGGAACAACTTGAGTTGTCTATGGTTACTATGGCGGGCTTTTCTTTTGGAGGACTTGTAATTCTTAAAACTCTGGAATATAATGAAAACCGAGTTAAGGAAGTGTTTTTGACCTCGCCAGCTTATATTGTAAACGGAAATCCAATAGTTGCATTACTAAAAATGTTTGTACCAATTAGAAGATATATGGCTACAAGAAAAGTAAAATTTGTGGAGAAGTTTTTATTAGAACTTTTTACCGAAAAAGATAGCTTTGCTCTTCAATACTTATCCAGGGTATTTTTGGAATTTAAGATGGACTTTACACCGGTTCCCGTAATTGACAGCAAAAATGCACAACGGATTACAAGACCTATTTCCATTTATGCTTCAGACAAAGACCTGATTTTTCCTGGAAAAAAAATGCTTAAACGTGCAGTGAAAATATTCCCTTCCTTAAAAAAGTGGAAACTTCTTGAGAATTCCAAACACGTGCCAAGTAAAAAGCACAATACATTCATAGAAAATGAGATACTGGCTAAATGGTAGTGAATTGTATTATTATTAAAACCATGCAAGTTTAATCAGGCTTAGGCAGTAGTATACCCTATAGAACAAATCAATTTTTATATGCCTACTTTTTTAGCAAATTTTGAATACGGTCTTTCAATAAACCCGGGACTAGTAAATCGATACCCAAAGTAGAGTTTACCGTAAATTCTATTGTTTTCAATAAAGGCCCGGTTAGGTTGGTTATACCAATAAAAGTCGGAATTGAAGATGACTCCAAAGAGTATTTTTTTTGAGGAATATCCCAATTGGATTCCGCTCTCCAAAGCCGTTTTTCCATAAGTTACCTTCTCTGAGTCGTTTTGATTTGTTGAAGAGGCATTTAATTTGGAAAAACTTACACCAACCGAGGGAGTAATATTGGGAGCAATAAACCATTTTTCATTAATTACGAAGGTATGGTAATAGGATAAGGCGATACTTAAGTCATTGGCTCGGTCCTTGTATGCTAAATCCTCTATTGTAAGCGAAACATCTGTGTAATTATAAGTAAAACTTGGGATAAAGCTACCAGCACTCTTTTTTTGCCACTCTGTTTGAAACAATACATGTTTATACGAGAAATTAGGATTCAAAATAAAAGAGGTAGACATCCCAAAGGTAGAATATTGGGAATTTGGCAATTGAATATACGGATCCACTCCTTCGGACCAATCGGGAATAAAATCCTCTGTATTTACAATGTAATATCCTTCAACCAGTCTATATTGAAAAGTTTGTAACCACTTTTTATACGCAATTCGCGGGTTTATCTCAAAAAAAGAGGATTCTCCTTTTAAATCCCTATCGTCATTACCAGGTAAGAAGGCAGGGGAAAAAGCAACACTTAATCCAAGGATTTGAAAATCCAGCGATGCTCCAATATAGTACTCATTATTCGTCCGCAGTTCCGTAGTGCCTCCGACTAACTCACTTTCAATCCCAAAGGATTCCCCTTTCGTTTCCAAATTTATTTTCACGTTAAACTTATCTGCAAACGATTCGATATAGGTACTGTCTAGAAAACTTTTTTGAGCCCTAACTTCGGGAATAGCTAGTACCGAAATAATGAGGCAGACTATGTATAAACTTGAGCGTCTAAATGCACTTTTTAAATGGATGAGGTATGTTATAACGCGTATTTGCACTATTTTAAAGTTACAACTAAAAAAGTTTTCTCCTAAAGAATTTATTTCTGAGTTGCGTTAATCAATTACCTGTAGTGCGTTACTTCCTATAATTGTCCAAAGAAATAAATAGAAATAAGTTGGCCAAAAAAAGCCGCTCTATAGGTAGTCGAGGATTTTCTCCAGGGCCATTCCTCTGGAACCTTTGATAAGGATATGAGCTGGATGTATTGAATTCTTTTCAAGCTCCATTTTTAACGCATCCAAGGTGGTGTATTTAGAGGCTTCTATGGTAGTATTGCTAAAATTTTCACCTACCAGAACAACCTTGTCAAAATTTAGGGATACTGCTAATTCTGCAATTTTTTGATGCTCTATCTT
>CAZWPZ010000261.1:0-2566 GCA_964636005.1 uncultured Eudoraea sp. | reverse complement strand
TTCTGAAGGCTTCCACTACCTCTTTTACCCCTTTGAGGGTCGATTTGTTCATGAAGCAATGGGAAGTCTTTTGGGATATAGAATTAGTCTTCTTCAACCCATTAGTTTCTCACTTGCCTTTAATGATTATGGTTTTGAACTTTTATCTGATAAAAAATTCAACATAGAGGACGTATTAGACAATAATCTATTTACTACCGAACACTTAGTGGATGATTTGGAAGACAGTCTTAATTCTACTGAAATGGCAAGACGAAAATTCCGTGATATAGCCGTTATTAGTGGCTTAGTATTTACAGGCTATCCTAACAAGGGTATAAAAATTAAACATCTACAAAGCAGTTCGCAGTTACTGTTTAATGTCTTTAAGGACTATGAACCTGAAAATTTACTTTTCCTTCAAGCTTTTAGGGAAACCTTTGAACATCAACTAGAAGAGGGTCGTTTGCGATTGGCGTTAGAAAGAATCGCTTCTCAGGACATAGTTTGGAAAAAGTGTTCGAATCCTACTCCCTTCTCCTTCCCTATAATTACAGATCGCCTTAGGGAAAAATTGTCCAGTGAAAAGCTAAAGCATCGAATTCAGAAAATGATCACTTTGTTAAAAAAGGGCCGATAGTAAAAAAGGTTAAAACCTCTTGAGACCCATTGTTTATATTTGTTCCTAAGATGCAACAACTGCGAATAAATAATAACGATTTTTTCCTACATTCCAGTGGCGCCGTTTACTGGGAAAATACATCAAGGTTATTAATCAGCGATGTCCATTTAGGAAAAATAACCCATTTTAGAAAACATGGAATGGCCGTTCCCATGAAAGCTATTGAATCGAATTATCTGCTCCTTCAAAAAGCAATCGACCGCTTTGAGCCAAAAGAAGTTATTTTTTTGGGAGACCTTTTCCACAGTAGCCTTAATCAGGAATGGGTATTGTTTAAAAACTTCATCGAAAAAAATCCAATTTCCTTTATTTTGGTAACTGGGAACCACGACATCATTGCTACAGAAAAGTTTGAAGCTCTTAATATTTATTTATGTGACAAACTAATACTACAAGACTTTTTATTCACTCATCATCCACAAGAGGATAAATCCCTTTTTAATTTTGCTGGTCATATACATCCTGCTATCCGAATAAAAGGACTGGGTAAACAATCTCTAAAACTTCCATGCTTCTACCGGAAGAACAATCAAATGATTCTGCCTGCATTTGGCAAATTTACAGGAACACATTTAATGAAAAATAGTACCAAGGCCGATGTCTTTGCTATTGCCGAAGATATGGTAATAAAAATTTAATGCATTCTTTGGCATAGCTCATTACCAGAATTATATTTGCACAAATGTTTTCGGATTGACTAAATCCACCTTACTTCAAAAATTCATTCAGTCTCCTAAAGTTGGGAAGCTGAAAAATTCTATTGCCCAAACTGAAAAGCCGCTCTATATAAATGGTCTGGTTGGTTCCTCTCTGTCTTACGTCATCGCTGCAGCTTTTAGAGACCAAAGTTCTCCGTTTTTAGTAATACTAGAAGATAAGGAAGAGGCAGCGTATATATTAAACGATCTGGAACAGATACAGGAAACAAATGAGGTTCTTTTTTATCCTGGTAGTTATAGAAGACCTTACCAATTAGAGGAGACAGACAATGCAAATGTGCTGCTAAGAGCAGAGGTGTTAAATCGAATCAATTCTCGTAAAAAGCCAGCGATTATAGTTACGTATCCAGACGCCCTTTTTGAAAAAGTTGTGACGAGGAAAGAACTCAACAAAAACACGCTCAAAATCAAAAAGGGAGAACTACTAGCCTTGGACTTTTTAAATGAGGTCCTTTTTGAGTATCGCTTCAAAAGAGTAGACTTTGTAACGGAACCAGGAGAGTTTTCTGTAAGAGGAGGAATACTGGATGTATTTTCATTTTCTCATGATGAACCTTATCGAATAGAGTTCTTTGGTGATGAAGTTGATAGTATAAGAACCTTCGACATAGAATCACAACTCTCCATAAAAACGGTCAACAACTTTGTACTAATCCCAAATGTGGAACATAAATTTACTCTGTCTAATCGGGTAAATTTTCTCAATTACATAGCTATTAAAACAACTGTTTTTATAAAAAATGATGGTTTTTTACTTAACAGAATCGATCATTTATTTTCAAAAGCCAAGGAAGTATTTGATCATTTAGATACCGAATTGAAAGTAGCCTCTCCCGAAGAACTCTTTAATTCCGAAAAGGAGTTTAGGACAGAGCTTGAAAATCATAAACGCATCTATTTTAATAACTTTTCAGAGACCCCTGCGGATGTTTTGACATTTTCTACCATTCCTCAACCTTCCTTCAATAAGAAGTTTGATTTACTTATTCGTGATTTGGAAGTAAATCACAACAAAGGAAACGAGAATATAATTTTTTGCTCTACACAGCAACAGGCGCAAAGACTACACGATATTTTTGAAGAAGTAGAAGAGACGGTACACTATAAAACAGAGGTGCTTCCACTTTATCAAGGTTTTATTGAACAGGACATGAAAATTGTCTGTTATACAGATCATCAGATATTC
>CAZWPZ010000260.1:0-1527 GCA_964636005.1 uncultured Eudoraea sp. | reverse complement strand
TATCGATAGCCTTCGACTTGGAAGTCAGGATAATTTGCCAAAAGATGTTCTTGATAATAAAGGTCGTAACACCTACTTTTTTCTTCCATTGATTCTGGGAATCATAGGATTAGTATTTCAATTGACCAAGGATCCCAAACAGTTTTGGGCTTTATTCGTATTTTTTGTTTTTACTGGTTTGGCCATTCAGTTTTATACCAACCCATACATATTTCAACCTCGAGAAAGAGACTATTCACTGGTTGGTTCTTTTTATATTTTTGCTATTTGGATAGGCATTGGTGTATACGGTTTATTCGATGAGTTTAAACGACTGGTTAAACCCAAAGTTTTAGCCCCAGCAATACTTGCAGTTTGTCTTCTTGCCGTACCTGGTGTAATGGCTTATCAAAACTGGGACGACCACGACAGGTCTAACCGATATACGGCCAGAGCAAGCGCTAAAGCGTATTTAGATTCTTGTCAGGAAGATGCGGGAGCCATGCTCTTTACCATTGGAGACAATGATACCTTCCCGTTGTGGTATGCTCAAGAGATTGAAAATTACAGAACAGACGTAAGAATTATTTGTACTAGCCTTTTTGCAACAGATTGGTATGTAGACCAAATGAAAAGAAAGGCATATAAGAGTGATCCGATACCGTCTCAACTCACACATGATCTTTATCGTTATGGAAACCGGGATGTAATTTACTATCAAGGACTTCCGGGACTAGAAGAAAAACGTTGGAACATCAAAGATTTTATGAATTGGGTTGGAAGTAATAAACCACAAACCAAGTTTAAATATATTCTGGAGAAACAAGGAGCAGATTTAAGCGAATATTCAGAAAGTACCTTAGACCTGGTATATTATCCTACCAATAAAATTAGGGTCCCGGTAAATAAAGCTAATGTTTTGGCAAGTGGCATTGTAAAAGAAAAAGACTCGGCACTAATTGTAGATTATATAGACATCGATCTTCCTAAGAGTGCACTACCAAAAAATCGCATCATGATGCTCGATATTCTGGCTAATAATAATTGGGAACGACCTATATATTTCTCTGGAGGCAGTTTTGACAAAGCGGAATATATCTGGATGAAAGAGTATTTGCAATTAGACGGACTTGCCTATAAATTAGTTCCTATCAGGACAGAGAATAGGAGCCCGTTTGAGATGGGAAGAATTGATACAGACCTGATGTACGAAGTAGTTACAGGATGGGACTGGGGTAATTCTGGCAGCTCTGAAATTTATCACGATCCGCAAACAAGGTCTCAGGGTCTTGCCTATAGAGGTAATTTAGCTCGATTGATGGAAGCTTTAATTGAAGAAAATGATATTGAAAGGGCAAAGGACATCATTACCTTGGCCATGACCAACTTGCCTGTAGAATACTTTTCTTTCTATGCCTTTGTCGAGCCTTTTGTTGATGGTTATTATAAGGTTGGGGAAACACAAAAAGCCAGGGAACTGTTTGAACAACTAAAAAACATATATCAGGATAGATTAGATTATTATTCAGGAGTTCCCCTGGATGAGCA
>CAZWPZ010000259.1:0-4809 GCA_964636005.1 uncultured Eudoraea sp. | reverse complement strand
GTCAGTATATGACTCTTAAAAGCGTGCTTTCTTTTAATTTTACCAGACCCTGTAAGCTTAAATCGCTTTTTGGCACTGGATTTTGTTTTCATCTTAGGCATTTTCTTCCTATTTATTAATTAAATCTCGCTTATTTTTTTGTCTTTGGCGCAATAAACATTGTCATTCGTTTACCTTCTAATTTAGGCATTTGTTCCACTTTTCCGTATTCCTCCAGTTCCTGTGCCAATCGTAATAATAGTATTTCTCCTTTGTCTTTATAAACAATGGATCTTCCTTTAAAAAAGACGTAAGCTTTCAATTTTGCTCCTTCTTTAAGGAATTTTTCCGCATGTTTCTTTTTAAAATCGTAATCGTGATCATCCGTATTCGGACCAAATCTAATTTCTTTAACTACCACTTTGGAAGCTTTGGCCTTCATCACCTTTTCTCGCTTTTTTTGCTCGTAAAGGAATTTTTTGTAATCAATGATTTTACAAACTGGTGGTGCCGCATTGGGAGAGATTTCTACTAAATCTAGTCCTTGTTCTTCTGCGATGGCAATGGCCTTGGCTATGGGATAAACACCCATTTCCACATTATCACCTACCAGACGCACATTAGGTACGTTTATATTGTCATTAATTTTATGAGGGTTTTTATTTTCCCTTCTAGGTTGGGGCCTAAATCTTCTTCTTATTGCTATGGCTTTAAATTTTAGTTAAACAATTATTTACGTTAAAACGACTTTAAGGTACTATTTATTTCTTTTTCAACCAAGTGGACAAAATCTGTTAAAGAAATTGATCCAAGGTCTTCACCTCCGTGTTTACGGACGGATATTCTATTTTCCTTTTCTTCCTTTTCCCCTACAATTAGCATAAATGGAATTTTGTTCATTTCTGCTTCTCGTATTTTCTTTCCTACCGTTTCATTCCTTATATCAAGGAGGGCGCGAATTTCGTCATTTTCTAAGGAATTTAAAACTTTTTTGGCATATTTTTCATGTTTCTCACTGACAGGCAGAATAATAGCCTGTTCTGGTGTTAGCCACAAAGGGAAATTTCCTCCTGTATGTTCCAATAACAACGCGACAAAGCGTTCCATACTTCCGAAAGGAGCTCTGTGAATCATTATAGGTCTATGCGATTCATTGTCACTTCCCTTGTAACTGAGGTCAAATCGCTCTGGCAGGTTGTAATCTACCTGAATGGTTCCGAGTTGCCAGCTCCTGTTTAATGCGTCCTTCACCATAAAGTCTAATTTTGGTCCATAGAATGCTGCTTCACCTTCTTCTATGGTGTAATTAAGCTGCTTTTCTTTAGCCGCATTTATGATGGCTTCTTCGGCTTTTTCCCAATTTTCAGGGGATCCGATATATTTTTCTGGCTTTTTCGGGTCGCGAATGGAAACCTGAACGGTAAAGTCTTCAAAGCCAAGAGATCCAAGTACATAAAGGGATAGATCGATAACATTTAAGAATTCTTGATGCAACTGATCTGGCGTACAGAATATATGCGCATCATCTTGGGTAAATCCCCTTACTCTCGTTAAACCATGAAGTTCTCCACTTTGTTCATAGCGATATACGGTACCAAACTCGGCATATCGTTTTGGCAATTCACGATAGCTAAACGGTTTGGAATTAAATATTTCGCAATGGTGAGGACAATTCATCGGTTTTAGAAGAAATTCTTCATTTTCCTTTGGTGTGTGAATGGGTTGAAAACTGTCTTCACCATATTTAGCATAGTGCCCTGAGGTGACATACAGTTCTTTTTGCCCTATATGGGGAGAAATTACCATTTCATAACCCGCTTTTTTCTGAGCTTTTTTAAGAAATCCCTCCAATCGTTCTCGGAGTGCAGCTCCTTTTGGGAGCCAGAGTGGAAGTCCCTGACCTACTCTTTGAGAAAAAGTAAAGAGCTCTAATTCCTTCCCTAATTTCCTGTGATCTCTTTTTTTAGCCTCCTCTAAAAGTTCAAGATATTCATTCAGTTCCTTTTGCTTAGGGAACGATATACCATAAACTCTGGTTAGCTGAGGCTTGTTTTCATCACCACGCCAATAAGCTCCAGCGACATTCATTATTTTAAATGCCTTAACAAAACCCGTGTTTGGAATGTGTCCGCCTCGACATAAATCGGTAAAGCTGTCATGATCACAAAAGGTAATGTCGCCATCTTCCAGATTTTCTATCAGTTCGATTTTGTACTCATTATTCTGCTTCTTATAAAAATCTAGAGCCTCCTTTTTCGACACTGGTCTCATATGAAAAGCGTGTTTCCCTCTGGCAATTTCCATTGCCTTTTTTTCTACAGCAGGAAAGTCTTTTTCAGAGATAACATGCTCACCAAAATCCACATCGTAATAAAAACCATTTTCAATAGCAGGGCCTATAGTAAGTTTTATTCCCGGATATAATTCTTCTAAAGCTTGCGCCAATATGTGTGAGGAGGAATGCCAAAAAGCTTTTTTCCCTTCTTCATTCGCCCAGGTAAATAGAATGAGTGATCCATCGTCATTTAAAGGAGTAGTAGTTTCTACCACTTCTGAATTGAAGGTAGCGGAAATAATATTTCTCGCTAATCCTTCGCTAATGCTTTTTGCAACATCATAAGGAGTAGTTCCTTTTGGAAACTTTTTTATCGACCCGTCTGGCAGTGTTATATTTATCATAAGATATGACTCAACTTTAGGGCTCCAAAGATAGTATCTTAAGCTTATCTGAACAATATTTGATAGGATGATTTTATAAGAAGGAAGGGTCCCGAACTTAGGGTGCTACTAAGAGTTGTTATCCGAGAAAAATCCACGCATTATTACGCGTATACCGTAGAATCCCAATGCAATGGCGCCGATTGCCAATAGTATGCCTATCAGCAATACAGGGATATAGAACGAATGATCCGTATTTTTGAATGCTTGGTATAGGACTACTGGTGCCATAAACATAAGACCCACCGTATAGGCTAATAGTTTTACTCCTTTGATAATTACGTTTTTGTCTGTTCCCATGGACAAGCGGATTTAAATGATAATAAAATTACATATTCCCAGGAATATATTACGGTTCAAATGGAATATTACCAATAAAACCTTACCTTAAAGTCATGCAGAGTAAGTTTCCATCTATCGGAGTTTACTAACTAAACAAAATGCATGAATTTTTTACTTATTCCAGATAAATTTAAAGGTTCTCTGACTGCTTCTCAAGTAATTGACATTACCGAAGAATCTATTTTAGAGAAATATCCGGATGCACAGGTATTTCGTATTAGAGCCTCTGATGGCGGGGATGGATTTTTGGATTCTATAATGCATTTGGAGGAATTAGAAAAAATTGAATTACCTTCTTTTGATGCCCTTGGAAGGTCTATTGATTCGTACTATCTTCTAAATAGAAAAACAGCAACAGCCTATGTCGAACTAGCCAACACCTCAGGATTGGTTCTATTAGAAGAAAAGGAATTAGACCCACTTAATACTAGTACTTATGGCACGGGCATTCAAATAAAGGATGCCTTAGACAAAGGAGCTAAAGAAGTGTACATTGGTTTGGGGGGGAGCGCTACGAATGATGGGGGGATTGGTATTGCTGCGGCTTTAGGATATGAATTTTTAAATAAAAAAGGAGAGTCTCTACCTCCCATAGGTGCAAATTTAGGTGAGGTAGTCAATATAGATACCTCTAAACGTAGCATCGACCTATCTAAATATAAGTTTTATGCCGTTAATGATGTCACCAATCCTTTATTGGGAAAAAATGGGGCAACCTATGTTTATGGCAAGCAAAAAGGAGGTAATCAAGCTGCCTTAGAAAAACTAGAAAAAGGCTTAGAGAATTTAGATAAGTGTGTGGTTGGGCAGCTGCAGAAAAATAATGCAACTGTCCGAGGAGCAGGCGCTGCAGGAGGATCAGCTTACGGGTTGATGAGTTTTTTAAATGCGTCTTTTATTAATGGAATTATGTTTGTTCTGCATAAGGCTGGGGTTCCCGAAATAATGAAATCACAAAATATAGACTATATCATTACTGGAGAGGGTAAGGTAGATGGGCAAAGTTTACAAGGAAAACTGGTGGATGGAATTTTTCAGTTAAATCGATCGTATCAGGTGCCTATCATACTTATATGTGGCGTTTTGGAAATAGAACCCGCCAACTTGTACAACAATGGCGTATCGAAAATAGTGGAGATTTGCGATAGGGAAAAACCATTGCAGTACAGTATGGAAAATGCCGGTCGTTTGTTGCGAACCAAACTTAAAAATTCGCTTTAAAGCGACTCCTTATTTCCTATGGTATCCGTGCTTTATTTCGTGAATTGAATATTTAAGTTTTGGAGATTTATGGAAGAATTAAAACGGAAACACCATCTTTTATTCGCTCCTGTTTTTTTCAGCTGCTTAAAGTGAGAAGAAACTTTGGTCTAGCTAGTCTAATTTCCCATTCGTACCTTCTCTCATCATGGGAATAAAAAGAAATCTATTGGTCTTTTTGTGGTGTGAAGGCTACACCATTTTATGGTACTTGCTCTTCTATGACCAAGGTCCTTTTTGAAACTTCTACCACGGCGAAATAACCCAAAGGAAAATTCAATACCTGATTGCTCTGGTTTAAATCGGTGACATCAAAAATATTACCTCTTACTGTAGATACGGGAACAGAAAACAAATCAAAGCCTGCATCACTCTGTTCGATTAAAAGGTCCATATAATTAAAAAAGGATCGGTCTACTCCCATCAAACTAATTTCAATTTCAGTACCTGGTTCGAACTTCTGGTCATAGAAATACGAAAAGGAGAATTGTTGGCCTTGATAAAACTCGT
>CAZWPZ010000258.1:0-2714 GCA_964636005.1 uncultured Eudoraea sp. | reverse complement strand
GTCCCACTGGACCGGTAAGATCAGAAGTAGTAAAACTGGATCCATCTGTAAAGTTTAGGGTAAAGGTACCATCTCCGTTATCGGTTGTTGATGCAATACCATTTCCATCTGCGCCATCGACTCCATCGCTTCCGTCTGCACCATTAGTACCGTCAGCACCATCCGCCCCGGCAGGACCAACAGGACCTTGTGGTCCGGTGAGATCTGAAGTAGTAAAGGATGTTCCGTCTGAAAAATTTAGAGTTAATGTGCCGTCGCCATTGTCTGTTATGGTAAATGTAAGTTGATTTGAACATAAATCTGTCCAATCAGTTCCGTCGTACATAAAGATACAGTTGGCCTCCGTATTATAAACCAGAGCTCCCCTTAAAGGTGCTAAAGCCTGCATTTGACTAGTGCTTAGCCGTGTTAAAACAAAGGCCTTGTCGATACTTTCCAATTCAAGGATGGACGAACTATCAATGTTATTAGGATTATCCCCAATTTTTACCTGAGCATAGGTCAGACAAGAAGTTATAACAAGGAAGAGAAAGAGTACTCTTTTTAAGATCATTCTATTAAGATTTGGGTAAAACTTAAGTCAAAGTAAATTTACGTTATCACCTGTCTAACGCTAATTATTTGTTGTGAAGTTGGTAAAGTATGTGGTGTATAGAGTATTTCTGGACTCTAAAGACTTTTTAAGGGGTCTGAATTAAGATGTAATGTAAATTTATCTCTCTATAACCACAAATCCCTGATATATTAACCCCATATCGTTTAAAGTGAGTAAATAAAAATACACCCCTCTTGGAAGGCCCTTTTTTCTATCAATAACAAAGTTGTCGGAATTGGAAATGCCTTTAAATTCGTTGGTATAATTATTCATTTTGAACACTGTGATACCATTTCTGTCAAAAATTTGAATAGAATTGTTTCGCCTATCACCGAACTCCTCAAAGACCAGAACGTCGTTTACTCCATCATTGTTGGGAGTCAAAATATAATTGCCAGCAGAAGAAATCTTTTCGGAAACCTCCAGGCTGCCCAGTGTAATAATCTCATAATCGTCAGGAATAAAAAGTTCGGACGTTACCTCCCCGGATCTAAGATCTCCTTTTATATTTTTGTTACCTAAGGAGCTCCATGTTTTTAGGCGTTTGCTCCAACCAACAACGGCAATTTCATTAGACTTTTTGAGAAATTCATGTATTGCGCTTCTGATATTCCAACCTAAGGTAATTGTGGAAGGGACGCTTCCTTTTAAATGCCAAAATTCCTGAGTACTTATGGCCTTTACAGTCTTATTTTTTTTCTCCGTACTCAATGAGTAATGGGCTGATAAAGAGTTAGGGTTTTCATAGTAGTAGGCGCAACGGACAACATCATTGATACGTTCCGAGCTAATTGATAAGGGCCTCATATAGGAGGAATCTCCAATTGGAAAGATGAAATTCTGCCGATTCGTACAAGAGGCATAGCCATTAATTTTCGAGCTGTTGGATGCATCTAAATACGAGGCGTCCTTCGGAAAATTAACGAAAATCTTGGGGTTATTTTTTGGTGTGATTAAATCTTCATTATTAAAAAAGAGGCTATTTAAAACGTTTATAGAAGTATATAATGAAAGTGACGTATTTCTTGCTATTTCAAAATTGTAAAAGGATGGGCTATTTGAGCCAGAAATTATTAGAGAATCGTTTCCATAAAAACCAGCCAACCCCTTATTTTTATCAAAAGCCTGGTTATTTATAAAGTTTGTATGGAAGCCAATTTGCCCATCTTCATGTATTTGAAACGCACCTTCATTGATCAAGGCAGTTTGTCCGTTAACAGCCAGAGAAAGCACTACAAAGACACCAAAAACTATTTTTAATTTGTCGAAGAATATAAGAAGAGACATATTGGCACTAGTTATTGTTCAAAGCATAATTAGCCAAGAACTGTAATATTAGTTTTAGGTCTTTTCTTAAATAAACAATCTCATTTTTAAGGCCTTTAATGTCTTTTTCAAAAGCCTTTATTCTTTTCTCTTGATTAATGGTATATAGAAAAAGTTCTTCGATCTTCTCAAGATTCTTTAGGGTAGAATTTGTTATATTCCACTTGTTCGACTTTTCTACCTCCCAGGCAGACGAGATACCTGGTAGGTGTTGATGTTCTTTTAGGTAGCTTTCCATCTCATCTAAGGTGTAAAACCTATATTCCTGATTTACTTGGGAATTGCCTGAGTAATAGGTTTCGAACACATAGTCCGGCACGTCCAACATGGTAGCTGCTGAGATAAAATCTCCCGAAGCCCGGATGTTTCCAGCTACGTCCAATTTTTCAGAAGGAGCATTTATGCCAATTCCCATCTGTTGATCTGGATCTATGGTCATGGCTTCAATGCTCTTCGTTGAGAAACGCAGATAATTTGCGTTTCTTCCACGCCACATGCCAGTATCACTATCGTTGCTGAAGGCATAAGAAGGCTCAGTAGCGGTACCATTCGAATTAGAATACCCCTGCGATCTTATTTCTCCAGCCACATCTAATTTATTCTGCGGATTGGTTTTACCTATTCCTATATTTCCTGAACCAATAAAGTACAATTCCTGGTTGTTGAGATTATAGGATCGATTCCCGCCTGTTTGTATTAGATCGGCCGATGCCAAGTTGGAACCATGGAGGCTACTTAGAACATATGGGTCTGATAGGCTACCCTCTCCGCTTACGGTAATGGTTGAACTACT
>CAZWPZ010000257.1:0-4935 GCA_964636005.1 uncultured Eudoraea sp. | reverse complement strand
AGTTCGCATGCCTTACCAAAAACCTCCTCTATCTAAGGAAGAAATAAAACTGCTGAAGGCTTGGGTAAATCAGGGTGCAACATGGGGAAAACATTGGGCCTATACCATGCCAAACAAAGTAGAAGTCCCTCCTCTAACAGAAGAGGCAGGATTAATCTCGGATGAAAGTACCGACTTTCATCAGAATGCTATTGATAATTTTATTGGCCGTAGATTAGAAAGTGAAGGAATTTCACCAAATCCACCCGCCCCCTCCAATGTAATTGCCAGAAGAGTGGCCTTTGATCTGACTGGTCTTCCCCCAAAAAACGCTTTTCTTCAGGATTATACCGAAGGAAGTATGTCCTATGAAACCCTGGTAGACAGTCTTTTAGAAGAGAATTTCTTCGGTGAAAAATGGGCCAGCTGGTGGTTAGACCTAGCTCGCTATGCAGACACCAAGGGTTATGAAAAAGATAATGGCAGAACCATGTGGCGCTATCGCGATTGGGTAATTAAATCCTTAAATAAGGACATGCCGTACGATCAATTTACGATGGAGCAGCTGGCCGGAGATCTTTTACCCGAACCATCCGTAGATCAACTTATTGCAACCGCATTTCACAGAAATACCATGAATAATGATGAAGGCGGTACCGATGATGAAGAATTTAGGGTAGCTACCGTAATAGACAGGGTAAATACTACTTTTTCGGTTTGGCAAAGCACAACAATGGAATGTGTACAGTGCCACAGCCATCCGTACGATCCCTTTAAACACGACGAATATTACAAGGCTATGGCATTTTTTAACAATGCCAGGGATGAAGACACCCCAGACGAAAGCCCTACGATTCGGTTTTATAATGAGGAACAAAATAAAATAAAGAAAGAGGTTCTGGATTGGGTAGCTGCGCATGGATCGGAGTCCGACCTTAAATACTACAGTAACTTTCTGAGTTTTATGGAACCCAAGTATTTGGCCCATAATGCAACGGATTTTGTAAATGGGGAATTAGCAGACACCAAATTTCTTGCTTTGTGGGACGATGGTTCTTGTAAGTTAAAAAATGTAAATACACAGGGCGCCTCCTATATGTATGTCAAATACCGATCCCCGATTGATGGGACCCAAATGACCATTAGAAAAAAGGATCAGCATGGTGAAATAATAGCGCAATTCCTCATTAACAAAACCCAGGGAAATATAATCCGTAAAATTCCTTTAGCCAGACTAGATGAGCCGACAGATCTTTATTTTGAATCCAATAACGATGCTATAAAGAAGGAGGTTTCTACCAGTTTTATAAGTTGGTTTGCCTTTGTTAAAGATTTACCCGGAGCTTCTCAAAAGGGATATGACCAAATTGGACAGAAATTTTTATCCCTCCTTAATCAGCAAGTTCCAAACCTGCCCATTATGGTCGAAAATCCAGACTATATGGCAAGAAATACGCAGATTTTCGAAAGAGGCAACTGGCTCATAAAAGGAGACACCGTAGAAGCAGGAACTCCGGCAGCACTAAACAACTTTCAGGAACAATGGCCCAATAATAGGCTTGGCTTATCGCAATGGCTGATTAGTGAAGAAAATCCGCTTACTGCCAGAACTCTTGTCAATCGTGTATGGCATCAGATCTTTGGAAGAGGAATTGTTACCTCCTTAGAAGATATGGGCACCCAGTCGTCACCTCCAACCCATCCAGAATTGTTAGACTGGCTTTCACTTCGATTCATGAAGGAGCATCAATGGAGTATAAAAGCATTGATAAAGGATATCATACTATCCGGAACATACAGACAGAGTTCGGTGCTTAGTCCGGAACTCTATCAGAAAGATCCAGAGAATGCATTGTACGCTCGAGGCCCAAGACTCAGGTTAAGTGCTGAGGAGATTCGAGATCAGGCGTTGGCTGTTTCTGGTCTTTTGAGCACAAAAATGTATGGGCCGGGTGTCATGCCACCACAACCAGATGGTGTTTGGCAATCGGTATATAGTAACGAGGCATGGGTGGAAAGTAAAGGAGAAGATAAGTACAGAAGAGCCGTATATACTTATTTAAAAAGGACAAGTCCGTATCCCTCCTTTATAACTTTTGATTCGGGTAGCAGGGAAGTGTGTAGCATACGACGTACGGTGACCAACACTCCCCTTCAGGCTCTTGTAACCCTAAACGATCCCGTATACATGGAAGCTGCTTATTCCTTCGCAAAAAAGATGCATATGGAAGATACAGAACAAGGTGTTAGTCGCGGGTATAAACTTGCGACCCTGAGCGAAATCCCTCCAGAAAAATTGGAAGTTCTTATGGATTTATATAGGGACGCCCTAAAGGAGTTTAGTAACGAAGAGATAAAACCAACAACATTTATAGGTCTAAAAGAACAACCAGATCCCGAACTCGCTGCTTTGACGGTTGTAGCAAATGCAATCATGAATCTGGACGAGTTCTTAACCAAGGCGTAAACAAAAGGAGGCATCTATAGAAATGAAGCACAACTTAGACAAATTATTGGTAGAAAAAGCTAAACGAGACCTGGAAGCTACAACCAGAAGGCACTTTATAAAACAATGTGCCAGTGGGATGGGTGGTTTGGCTCTGGGTTCTATTTTTATGGGTTGCGATCCGATTTCTTCAAAAAAGCCGCCTTCCATGACCTTTTCGGAACGGGATCTTAATCCTCTGGCTACCTTGCCCCCTCCCTATTCTCCTAAGGTAAAGAGTGTAATTTACTTACATATGGCGGGTGCTCCATCGCAATTGGAGTTGTTCGACTATAAACCTGAACTTGCTAAATTGCACGATAAAGAATGTCCACAGTCGCTTTTGGAAGGAAAAAAATTCGCCTTTATCCGGGGCACTCCAAAATTGTTAGGTCCACAGGCGAATTTTAAAAGAGAAGGTGAATCTGGCAATTGGGTATCGGATAATTTACCGCATTTTAAAAAGGTGGTAGACGAAGTAGCATTTCTCAAGGCGGTCCATACCGATCAATTTAACCATGGTCCGGCACAATTGTTTATGCATACGGGCAGTCCCAGATTAGGCAGACCAAGTATAGGGTCCTGGGTAACCTATGGTCTGGGATCGGCTAATCAGAATTTACCTGGATATGTGGTGCTAACCTCTGGAGGAAAAGCGCCCAGTGCAGGAAAAAGTGTTTGGGGCAATGGCTTTTTACCTTCTGTCTATCAAGGTGTACAATGCCGATCCAAGGGAGATCCGGTTTTGTATATAGAAGATCCGGAAGGTATCAGCAGAGATCTCAAAAAGAATACCATACATGCCATTAATGAAATAAACAAAAAAGAATACGCCAAATACGGTGATCCAGAAATTCTTGCCAGAATCAACCAGTACGAAATGGCCTATAGAATGCAAATTGCAGTACCCGAAGTAATGAACATAAACAATGAGCCAGACTACATCAAAGAAATGTATGGCGTAGCTCCGGGAGAAGAGTCCTTTGCGAACAATTGTCTATTAGCTAGAAAATTGGTCGAAGATGGGGTCCGTTTTGTGCAGTTATTCGACTGGGGTTGGGACACCCATGGAACAAGTTCTAATACCGCCATCGATTTAGGGTTTAGAAATAAGTGTAGAGAAATAGACAGACCGATTACCGCGCTGTTGTTAGACCTTAAACAAAGAGGGTTGCTGGATGAAACACTGGTTGTTTGGGGTGGTGAATTTGGAAGAACACCAATGCAGGAAAACAGAGAAGGAAAGACTATGAGTTTTAAAGGGAGAGACCATCACGGCGATGCGTTTACCATGTGGCTGGCTGGTGGCGGTATTAAAAAAGGGGCGTCTCATGGACAGACGGATGCTATTGGTTTTTCCGGAATAGAAGGACGAACATCCGTACATGATGTTCATGCGACCATTCTTCACCTCCTTGGTTTTAATCATGAAGAATTCACTTTCGATTTTCAGGGTCGGCCTTTCCGCTTAACCGATGTTGAGGGTGAGGTAATACGTGAAATTTTATCCTAAAGCATGGGTATGAAATCACTTCTGGTACTCCTCTTAATGCTTGCGACCCTATGGAGTAATGGTCAGGAAGTTAAAGATATTAAGTTCTTCCAAACCGATTGGGGAAGAACGATTAGTTGGGATGCATTTTGCAAAAATGTCAAAGCAGCGGGCTATGATGGAATAGAAATCTGGCTGCCTGAAAAAAAAGAAGAGCAAGACCAACTTAAGCAAGCTTTAGACAGACATAATTTAGAAGTTGGTTTTCTAAATGGGACCAATAAAAAGCTTCCATTTACCCAGAGTTTAGAAGTATATAAAAAGCATCTTGAAGAGTTGGTAAACTGGTCCCCTGCTTATATTAATTGCCATACGGGTAGCGACTTTTTTACCTTTGAACAAAACAAGGCCTTTATTGATATTGCTACTGAAATAAGTAAGAAAACTGGCATCCCGATCTATCACGAAACCCATAGGGGACGTTTTAGCTATAACCTTCCAGATACCAGAACCTACCTGGACAAAATACCAGAACTACAGTTGAATTTGGACATTAGTCATTGGATGGTAGTCCACGAGTCTTTATTAGAAAATCAAGATACAGAATTACTGCCTGTCCTACAACGCACACAACACATTCATGCGCGAATAGGTTTTGCTCAGGGTCCCCAAGTAAACGATCCAGAGGCTCCCGAGTGGGAAAAGGCTGTCCAAAGACATGTCGATATTTGGGAGCAAGTCATACGGAATTCATTGGAAACGAAAGATGTATTCACCATTACTACAGAATTTGGGCCTCCAGATTATATGCCCAGTATGCCGTATACCAAAATGCCTCTGGCAGATCAATGGAAAGCGAACCTATATATGATGAAAATTATCAAAAAACAATTAAACATAGATTGAGAAGGTAGGCTATGGAAGTTTTAAAACAATTGCTAGGCAGATTGCATCCATTAATAGTTCACCTGCCCATAGG
>CAZWPZ010000256.1:0-6361 GCA_964636005.1 uncultured Eudoraea sp. | reverse complement strand
GGTAATCAGTACCATCCATGCTAAAAAAGCTATGCTGTAATAATAAGGATTAACCTCCGATAAGTTCCTTGTATTCCTGATCACTTAGTAAATTATCAATTTCTGACAAATCTGACATTTTCAGCTTTATCATCCATCCTTCGCCATAAGGATCTGTATTAACTTTTTCTGGTTCTTCCTCGAGACTCTCATTAAACTCTATTATTTCACCACTTAAGGGTAAAAAGAGATCCGAAACCGTTTTAACAGCCTCTACTGTACCGAAGACTTCTTCCTTATCTAAGGTTTCATCTAAAGTTTCCACTTCTACATATACTATATCTCCAAGTTCTCCTTGGGCAAAATCCGTTATACCAACGGTAGCTGTTTCTCCTTCAATTCGGATCCATTCGTGGTCTTTTGTATACTTTAGTTCGGAAGGTATGTTCATTTTCGTTGCTTTTTATTGCCAACAAATGTAAAGTATATAATGTTGTATTTCAAAAAAATAAAAGAGATATAATCGGAAATATTTTGGCTAGTTCCCGAAGTTATAACGGATAGTAAAACCAGTATTTATGCTGGTCTGTGGAAAGGCAGTAGATACCGCAAATTTTGAAAAGGAATAGTCAAAAAAGAATAGGGCGTTTAAGTTCTTGTTCAGAGCATAGTCTGCAGTAAATTTACTGGACAATAAATTCTGACCCGAAGTAACCTGGTTGTTATCTAAATCAAGGTTTCTAATTATGGTAATATTATCTCGGAGCGTTACATCCGCCTTAAGATTTAAGTCTCCTTTCAAGCGCTGTTTCTCTCCCCCAATATTTGTGACAAATTTGACATCCTTAAATCGATATCCCAATCCAACGGTGTAATCCTGACCATTTATCTCGGTTAATAGATTGTTGTCAAAACTCATAGAAAATGCTCTGTCTCGGCGTATTTCGGCTAAGACACTTAAGGAACTTTTCATTTCAAAGTCGACCCGAACTAATGGATTAAACTGGTCTGTAAGAACTACGTTATTTATAATATCTTCTGGCAGAAAGTCTTCTGTCTCAGGATTTATAGGGAGCAAGCCTTCATTGATGCGTTGCTGCCTTTCTAAATTCGTTTGGAAGGTATTGATACTATAGGCCGAACGGTATCCATGACTTAGTGAGAATCTTTTGAAATTTTCTTTAAACCATCCAAGGCGCATTAATCCAGTATATTTTATGTTCCAGTTTGGTATTGGAATACTTCTAAAGGCATCCAGATTTACCCGCTCCGCACTCTGTCCGGTATAGGCAGCAAAAAAAGATGGCAGTAAAACATCCTGACTCGTTTTTCCATATCGTAGTGGGAAGCCGTCATCGTCTACACCTTCATCAGGACTCGATCTATCTTCAAACAAACGATTGGCAATAATTATCCTGTTATCCTTAAATGTATCAAAGTTTTCCGACTCAAACTCGTCACTTTTGCTAAAAGCAGTAGTTAACATCATGGTAGAAATACTAAAGTTCCCAAATGTATTCGGTGTTTGTGGAATGTAAATTCCTCTATCTATCTCATAGTTCTCTTGCAAACTGCTCGAAAATTGCCTGTCGGCAAGAAAGTCTATGGTCAAGTCACGGAATGGTTGCGCTGTAGCAGTAATATTCAATTGTTTATTTTTTCTCCGAATAAACTGTTCGTTGAATTCATTAAATGGTGTTAACCAACCATTTCTGGCTGCTTCGAATCGTATATCTGCCTGGCTTCCAAAAACGAAACCTAAGCTGGGTTTCGTAGTTCCAATAAAACCAATAGATTGTGTATACCCCGGTAAAACTGTTCCATTATTTTCACTGTAGTTAACATTTACCCTCTTTACCATGGTAACAATATCTATTACCGTATTAACAGCCCCACTGGTTTTCTTTTTTATTTTCTCGGCATCTTCCGCTGGATTGCCTGCCTTATCTCTTCTGGCAGCATTGCTGGCCTGAATAGATTTCGCGTCCCGTTTTACTAAACCTATTTGATCGTACAATCTTTGCATGGTTAAAGCACCAGTAAAGGAATGTGTATTGGCATTTTGAATAGTGTTCACTACCGCATTGGGGTCACCAAGAGCATCCTGAACTACTTCATTTATCGCATCCCCGCCTCTTTGCCAATCAAAGTTACTTGTATAGGTGTATTGGACGTTCATGAAATCCAGAATAGGAATCTTGTTTAATGGTACATCGTAGTTTAATTGAAATTGTTGCGAGTGGCGGTTTGGTTCTCCAATATCAAAGAAGCCGTCCCATATTTTTAAATCCTGATTTATATCGGAAGTAGGATCGTTAGGATCTGTAAAATAGTTCCGAACAATATTGTTGTTTGAAGTGGTTATATTTAAACGCAAGGACTTAGACAAGCTATAATTCAAGGCATATTGCCAATTAAACAGATAATTTCTCTGTTGTAGCAAAGGCAAGTCCAAGGTTTCTACACCAGGTTCTAAGACATCTCTAAATCGTTGCTGATTAAACTGTCTGTCATAGTTAGACTGAATGGAAAGACTTGCGGGAAGAACATTAAAATTCATATCCTTTAGCCATTGCAGATAGGAACCCGTAAAAAGGGAATCATTTTTTTGAAATGGTTCTACGGTCACGGGTTTAAAATTGTGATTGTAAACAAATCCTGTTCTAACATTTTGATCCTTTAGACTAGCAACTTCAAAGTCTCTATGATCGGTTTGATTGTAAGAATAGTTAAATGTGAAGTTCTCCACATCGTAAAAGTGTGCTTCTGCCTCGGGACCTCTATTTTTTCGAACTCCGATTAAATTAATGCTGGTTCTCTTTGTATAGTCTTCTGCTTGTTCTTTTATAATATCTGCTTCGGCTTCACTTGGAGCAGCGTCAATTCTATCCTTTAGCTTCAAGTCGTCGTATACAGGATCAAATTCTGGTGTAATCAGTTGTTCTCCTATTCCGTAATTAAAAGGAATTTGAACATTCCATTTTTTTGGCAGCAATTGTCCTACTTCAACATTTGTAACAATGTCATAGGCAATAGCATCCTCTCTGGACCTTTCGTTTGGTCTCTGGTCGACAGAACCAAAACCAGGGGTACTCTTATTTCCAGTGGCCGTGACATTTGCAAAGTCTGCCAGATTTGCATCCATTTGAGCTATCGCCGCCCAACCTCCGTTATTATCGAGTCCTGCTAAACGCAATTCATTATACCATACCTCAGCCCTTGCTGGTAAATCGTCTATATTCTTTATGCCCAACATGGCACTGCGCAAGGATCCCAAAGAAGGATTCCCACGAATTCCGATACGTATTTGACCCAAAGTACGAGGGGCAAACTCATCCACGGATACTGCAACACCATCAACAATTTCATAATAATTGATCTCGCCCAGAGTTTGGTCGGCTATGCCCTTAGATTTTACCTTGTTTAAATCACTCAAAGCGATATCTAACTCATTTACTGCAGGCCAAATATCTTCCGGACTGGTAGAACCAAAAGGTGTAAATTTTAAGGGCACCTCAATTTGGTAGAAGTTTTCTGAAAAATCGGTTCCAATTCTTAAAAAGGCAACTAGAGGCACATCATCGTCCAAATAGTCTGAGTCTACAATTTTTTCGGCATGTAAAAACATTTTTAGCCTCTTGTATTGTCTCACATCGATGTTTACATTCTTAAATACTCCCCTTGCATCTCTTGGCTCCAGGTTTTCTACCCTTAACGATAGAGACTGTTCGTTTTGCCGGATTATGGTATTATTGTTATTTAATTGTTCTCTTTGAACTCCTGGAGGTAATACATATGGAATGGGTACTCTGGAATTGTTTTCTTCAATATTTACGGTATTTACATCAACAATGGTTGCATCGTCTGAGGGGTCATCGTTATCGGAAGACAAGGGCTTGGTATAGGTTCTCCAATCTATTCGAACCAAATCTAAAGTTGCAAAACGCAATACCACCGGATTATTAAATCCGGTTAGATACATCCTCATAAAGCTAACGGACCGGAAGTCGACTATACCTCCTATCGCATCTGTAAAATCGCTTAAGGGTATTTTATATTGAATCCATCTTCTGTTTAGTTGTGTTCCATTCGGCAATTCCGGAGTAACACCTTCCGTAATATCGGTCACATAAGGATCGTTAATTGTAATATTTGGCCTAATCGGGATGCGATACTCGAAATAACTATCTATTGTATTCATAGTTAAATCCCTGTTGACATCTTCTACGTCTGGCAGTGTGGTAGAACCTCGATTGGTATTGGTTACGGCAATGGGTGAATTCCCTTCTGTGTTGTTGAAATCTAAATATCGCTCCAGTATTCCTCCACTTCTATTGAGATAGTACTGATAGTTATCCAAAGCAGGGTCACTAGCGGGTCCATTGTATCCCTGAAGTGCCTCTGCACTATCATCCAAACCATCGAAACCTAAATCCTGTAAACTTCTGTTTTCTTCTATGGCATCGAAGGCGTAGACCAAGGACTGCGTCGCAGGAACTACTCCCCATGGTGTTTGCGTGGTAAGATCATTTGAGCCAATACCCGGCAATCCATTCTCATACTGTTTTCTACCGTCCTTAAGAATGTCTTCTGATATATTTCCGAGGTTGAGAACCAATTCTCCCGGCCCATCTCCTATACCGTCAACATAAGGGTCCATCACCCAGAATTGAACAAATTCCACATTAGATTGTTCAAAATTAGTACTGCTCAAGGATCGGATCATACCTGCCCATTTTTGGTCAGGAGGCAAAGTCTCAAAGGATGGATTCGCATTATAAGGCCCTTTCGCTTCGGGGTAGTATGCCATATCCAACGTATTCTGTACGGTAGTTTGACCTTGGGCTATATCTACCTGAGGAAAGACTTCGTCTATAAATACTCTTCTTGTCTCATTGGTGGAAACATCATTATCATTGATCTCCGACGGCCTTTGATTCGTATAAAAGATGGGGTCAATAGTATACCAGGCCAATTTTGCTCTTTCATATCCCGTTTCAAAATCTGACTCTCCATCTACTCTAAATTCTTGTGGTGTACTGGCCATGGTCCAACCCAATGAGGAGCGGATATCGATGAGTGCCTGTGCCCCTTCAAAATCATCCAAGTAAGTAGTAGTTTCCCCTTGAAAATCTGCATTCTTTGGAGAATTAGGGTTTAAGTAGGCTATTTCTCCGCGGACCGATATATTAGATGGTACATCCGTATCAATATTTGGGAGTTTGTTTACCATTCGGGTCAAAAATGGAACCTCAGTCGAGAAATTACCATTAAAACCATAAATACTGTTATTTACCGGTTCTACTCCGTAATTCGACTTCTGTGTCAGGGGTCGCTCGTTTAGGTTTTGAAATGTACCCCCGAGTATAAATTTTTCGTTAAACTTATGTTCGATATTAAAGCCAGTAAATCTTCTTGTTTGTTGACCAAAAATGGCATTGTTTTCTACCGAGATATTTATGGGAACATTAGAAGCCTCTAAACTTGGATCCAATATTTGAACGGTTCCGGCCTGATAATTTACCGTGTAGTCTAAGCCTTCCTGAAGCTGTCTTCCTCCAGCGGTTACTCTTACTGATCCTCTTGGAACATTGAAGGCGCCAATAGGAATACCACTTGCTCCTTCGGATTTATATCTTCCCTTTAATCGGAATCTATTCTTTTCTGCATCCTGTAGGGATGATGCTTTTGTAGAGGCATACATATTTCTAAACACATACTTTCGCTGGTTTTCGTTGTAGCCCTGATCGTCGTCCACATCATAAATACCCCCACCCAATGTCTCAAACAAGAATTCTCCAAAAGGTTCTACCTTAGTGAAAATAATTAATCCGTTTTGGGTGCTAACCGTTATACCTGGCACGAAATCAAAAAATCCATCTCCACCAGGCTGTACATCGTTATATACATTTAACCTATCCAAATTGAATACGTCTAGTAGAATTCTATCCTGAAGTCCATCTGGCCAACCACTACCCGGTCCTTCTGTCACAGGTGTAATATAATTTCGCGGTGTTGGGTCCGAGTAAAGTATGTTTAATTTGAAATCTTCCTGACTAAGTTGAAAGGCCCCAGTGGAATAAATATTTTTCATCATAAGATCCCAAATAGGATCTTCTACATTGGTAATATTGCTCTTCAGGAGTTTCAGTACAAGCGTATTATTGTTTATAACCGGGTCTACTCCAGGAGTAACTGTAGTGGCATCAATACTTCCATTGGCAAACTCCCCCACCTGAAACACCTCACCATTAAACGTATACTGATAGGCTACTGCCAATACCTCATCATTACTCAGTCTTTGACTTAGGGAGATGTATCCCAATTGGGAATCAAATTGATAGTCTCTTCCAATATCCAGCTTTCGGGCATTCTCTAATAT
>CAZWPZ010000255.1:0-9622 GCA_964636005.1 uncultured Eudoraea sp. | reverse complement strand
GATTATTTGTCATACTTTTTTAAGTGCTGGAAACCTTTGGATTGTATCGAATTTATTGAAATTTTAAGTTGTATCTCGTTTCTGGTTTGCGTATCTTTGCAACAGAATTTAACACAAGTTAAATCAACTAAATCGGGAACGATTCGGGAACAAGATTTTAAAAAATACCCTAAGGTTCTGGTTTTGAAGGAATACGGTGGATAGGTTGTCATCCTGCCACCCCGACTAACTGAAAATCAGTTATTTAAGCCAGTTGGATAGTAAAATCTGACTGGCTTTTTTCTTTCCATTTATCACATTTTGACTATATTTTCGTTTATAATTCAGTCAGATTATAGTCAGAAGTGTACACAGTTAAGTTTTACTTAGATACAAATGCCAATACCAAAAAGGGACATCCAGTTAGGATTGAGACCTACTGTAGCAAAACCAAGAGGCAGAGAAGAAGGAGTTCTGGGCATTATCAGGCTAGGAAGAGATTAAGAATGACATCTGAACTTAATACTCTATTAGGAGAACTCCAAGACCTTATCGATTATGTCAATAGAATGAATCTTGGGTATGACCAAGCAATGGATGTAATAGACAATGGCTACTCAGACAGCAAGGAAATCGAATTTCTAAGACAGCGTTTAGCCCAATTAGAAAAGAAAGAATCTAAGCTGTTGATTGAATTAATTGATGAAAAGATTCATGAAAGAGAGGTAAAAGGACTTTCAATTAGACATTTTGAGGAACTCAAAAGGGAGTTGGTGAATTGGTACGGGGAATCTCTTGACATCAATGATATTACTTATCGGAAATTAAAGGAGTATGAACTATTCAAACGTCAGAACAGCAACACCAATGGCACTATCATTCACAAATCAATCAGGACACTGAAAACGGTCTATAAAGAAGCCAAAAGAAGGGGGTACGTTCATAATACAAGTGTAGACCCTTTTGAGGGGCTAAAAATATTAGTGCACAAAAAAGCAAGTGAAGAAAAGACTATCACAAAAGAAGACCTTGCAGCTTTCCGAGATTTCAAAACGAAAAAAGGAACTACAAAGAAGAACTTGGTTAACATGATTCGTGCGAGAGATTTATTTATGTTTCAAATCTATGTAGGTGGACATGACATGGCGGATATTGCCAATCTCAAATGGTCGGACATCCATGAAGTATGTGGTGAAAAAAGAATTAAGTTTCAAAGGTTCAAATTACGCAGCAGAAATTCAGACGTTTGGATTGACAATGTAATAATACCAGAAGCACAGGCTATAATTGACAGATATGGAACTCCCGAAGAAGAAAGAGTTTTCGGTTGGTTAGCAAACCCTGATACCTCTTCTTATAGGCAGCAAAATAGCTATCAGCGAAAAACACTTGAAAGAATATGTAAGTCTATGGATATACCGAAACTCGTCACGAAAACCCCAAGACGAATATTCAGAAGTATTGGAGGACAGTTAGGAGTTAATGAGATTCTCCTAAATCAAATGATGGGACATAAACCTCCTACTGTTTCTCAAAGATATCAACAGAACTTATCGAGGGAGGCACAAGACAAAGCACACCGAGAGATTATAGACTCTCTGTCTCCTGTCAGACCTCCAAAATTCAAGTTACAAGAATTTACCAAAGAGGAAATAGATGAAGAAATGAGAAAGTTTTATTCTTCTAATGATAATGATTCGGAAAGGAATCCAAATTTGATTTATCTCTAGTGTTTTTAGTTTTGAAAGAATAATGAAGTTCAAACTTGTACTAAATGAACAAAACAGTATTTGAAATTACTAAGATGGATTGTCCCTCAGAGGAGAACTTAATCCGATTGAAATTGGAAGGCATTTCAAGTATTGCGCATTTAGATTTTGATATCCCCAATCGTAAATTGTCTGTCTTTCATAGTGGAGAACCCGACAGTATTGAAAAATCTATATTGGAACTGAATTTAGGGGGAAGGATTATCTCAACAGAACAAACAACACATACTAGTTTCGAAGAAAATACCGAACAGAAGAAACTCCTTTGGACAGTCCTCATAATCAATTTTGCCTTTTTTGTAATCGAAATAATAACTGGTTTGATTTCTAAATCTATTGGGCTAGTTGCCGATAGTTTGGATATGCTTGCGGACAGCTTTGTTTATGGTATAAGTCTATTTGCGGTTGCAGGAACGATTAGCAGAAAAAAGCGAATTGCCCGAATTGCAGGTTATTTTCAAATCGCACTAGCTATAATTGGATTTATGGAAGTTCTTAGGAGGTTTATTGGTGGAGAAAGACTACCTGATTTTAAAACAATGATTGTCGTCTCCATTTTTGCATTAGTCGCAAATGGTATTTGTTTGTACCTATTACAAAAATCAAGAAGCAAAGAAGAAGCACACATGAAGGCTAGCATGATTTTCACTTCTAATGACGTCATAATCAATTTAGGAGTGATAACAGCAGGACTATTGGTTCATTGGCTCGACTCTAATAAACCTGATTTAGTTATCGGTACTATTGTCTTTGCCTTGGTAATTCAAGGAGCGTTTAGGATATTGAAGTTGAGTAAATAAGTCCTTAATTGCTAAATGACCTAGGTATTAAGTGCGTTAATTTTATTCTTTGGGATGCAAAAATGCAATGATTTGGGATAGAAGCATGGATAGAGAATGCTCCCTATTTGTTTAAGCCTATACGGGTTTTATAAAAAGTCGAATTTGAAAGAGACCAGATATTAGGCACTGACATGGTCTATTTTAATCCATTTCTAATCCAATTCTTTGAAAAGAACCCTTTTCTTTCGGAGGACCGTCATTTTCCTATTGATTTTGGATACAAAAGAAATTATGAGTACAATATTAATATTGCAATACCTGAAGGTTACGATGTTCAAGAACTGCCTGCCGCGATGAGTACAACGCTTCCCAATAATCTGGGCATTCTTAAGTTTCAGACATCTTCATTAAACAATTCGATAACCGTTTATTTTAAACTACAACTAAACCACTCTTACTTTAAATCCGAGTATTATCAGGAATTAAAGGAATTGTTTAAAAATGCCATTGATCTGCAGAACAATTCATTGATTATTCTAAAAAGTAATAACTCTTAATCCGCAATGGTCTAAGGTTCATAGCACCTGCATAAAATTTTGGTTTTGAATAAGTTTAGTCCAAAAAAAAGCAATCCAAAACAAGCAGTCGGCAACACTTTTGATGACTTAATTTTTGTTGCCGACTGTTAATTTCCACAGTATTGTTAAATCATCCCATTGTCATGGGCCATCGATTCTGGCAGCTGCTGTTCAACGGACCAGAGTTCTGCTATTTTTCCTCCTTCTACCCGAAAAGTTTGGTAGAAAACAAATTCCGTTTCTTGTTTAAAGGCGGAGGATTGGGTTACAACAAAGTTTCCCTCGGCAATGACGCGATGAACTTTAGTGATGGCAATATCCCTGAGATAGGCCGAAAAACTCTCGATACCATTATCTATTTCAGGATGATGTTGTATTAGATCGGAAACCATATAATTGCCTATTCGCTCTAAATCCCCAGAGACCAGAACATCCTGAGCAAATTGTTTAACCAAGCGCTCGTTTTGCCCAGTGCGCTCTCTATTTTCGATTCTATTCGGTCCTTCCAGTTCTGAATTTCCATTTTTACTAGAGTTAGAACGTACTTTAATAGCGTCCCAATGCTCGGCAAGTAATCCATTTTCTAACCTATACAATTCGAAAACAATTTGCGTTTTTCCAGAAAAGGTCACCTGATAATGGAGTGCTACATAATTTCCCTGCGCAACAACGCGCTTAAAGGAATTTTGAGGGGTATTAGATTTTGGTAGCTGCTTTAAAAATGCCATTGCTTCCAATAATCCTGATTTTCCGGTTTTTACAAAGGGATTATGTTGTATATAGTCTTCTGCAATGGCTTCTGAGGCATAGACCGTGTCTGCCTTTTCGATAGCGTATTTATAAAAGTCTAAAACTATCTGTTTATTATTGTTTATCATAACTTCTGATTTTATTATCGGATACATTTAATTACAAATGCAGTAAAACAAGTATTGTTTCTGCAAGCGTTTCAAGTGATTTTTGTCCTTTGGAAAATTTGAAATGTTGTCTAAAAAACGACAGACGAAATAATTACCTTTCTACCCTCTAAGGCAAACGGTACAGCACCCAAAAGAAGTGGGTGTTCTCCAAAGGAGAACTAGGGTATGTTGAATAATAAAATCAGGCTGTAAATATAAACTAATTTTAACAAATATGGTTCAGGCTTTTGGATGGGCACTCCAAAAACCCAGTTTAGCAGTTGATTCGTCTAAAACGTATTTAAAAATTTGGAAGCAATTTTTGCACATTCCATATTCGTGTTTTTACTCTCTTGTTCCACCGTCCAATAGTGAATGTTTTGCAATCTCATTTCCTTAATAATGGGCTCAAAAGTCATGCTGCCCGTACCTACGCAAGCATTCGATTCATCTTCCGCCATGTCTTTCAGGTGCATAATCCTGGTGCGTCCGGGATACTTCTTAAGCAGTGCAGCAGGGTCTTCCCCTCCTCTAACCATCCAGTAGGTATCCATTTGAAGGGAGACATATTCTGGGTCGGTGTTTTCCATAAGGATATCTAAAGCACAAGTATTCCCCTCCAATCTTCTCAGTTCAAAAGAATGCGGGTGCCAACAAAAGTCTAATCCGGAGTTTTTAATCTTTCTTCCTAAAGCATTGAGATGTTCTGCAGCTCTATAACTCTTTTCTTTATCAATTTCGTTATTCGCCACCGTCCATGGATAATAACACACCAGGTATTTTTGTTCTAAAGCAAGGGCCGTGTTTATATAACTCTGGAGATCTTGTTGCATCTCCCCAAGGGCCCCACCATGCCCGAGGCTCTTAAGTCCGCTATCTTTTAGAACCTTAGTAAAGTTCTCTAAGGAATCTCCATAAAAGCCCCCTTCCACATAGTCGTACCCCATATCTTTTAACTGGAATAAGGTTTGCCTAAAGTCCGATTGCATTGGCTGTTCTACTGTATTTAACATAATACCCAATGCCCTTTTCTGTGCGAAACCAAAATCCACTGCCGGTGTTGGTAGTACAAAGGGTAGTACAGCTGCGGAGGTGGTTTTTGAAATAAATTCTCTTCTAAACATCGTTGCTTATCTTAAAGGGACCATGCATTTCCAACACTCTCTACTGGAACACAACCCTCATATTCCCCAGGTACAGGAAGGTAATTCAACACATTTTCCCCAACTTCTTCCGAAGCAAAATAACCCAATAGGAGAACGTTTTTAAATTTGGACAAGAAGGAGTAAATCTGGTAGGTTTCTTCGGTTTCTTTATTGGTACCTTTTGAACGCAATACCTCCTCTACTTCCTTTATTTGGTCTTTATCTATTCCATAATAAAACTGAAGGTTTTCATTAAATGCGTCTTGTTCTGCTGTAGTCATCTCCGTTTTTGTAACTTTTTGAAAAGCTTTTTTCCAACTGGCAAAAGCCTCCTTAAAAATTGTTCTATCTTCCTCTGATGCTATTTTTCCGTAAAAAACATCAACAAATAAATGTGCCGAAACATCTATTGCTCCAGGAGTATTGGTTCTTGGCAAAAAAACTTCTCCTAATTTACCCAGAGCAACTATTTCCTCTTTATCAAAAAAGAAATAATCGTTTATTTCTCCTGTTTTGTTTTCTTTACAAGAATTGGCAAGGGTAATTAAAGTAGCAGGAGCCAGGCTATATCCCAGTGCACTACTAATCGCTTTTAAGGCCGTTCTTCTTTCCACAATATTAAAGTTTATTATTCTTTAGTTCTTTTAATGCATAATCTGCAGCTCTTGCCGTTAGTGCCATATAGGTCAGGGAAGGATTTTGGCAAGCAGAAGAAGTCATACATGCTCCGTCTGTCACAAATACATTAGGAACTGTGTGTATTTGATTGAAGGCATTTAAGACCGATGTTTTTGGGTCCCTACCCATTCGTGCAGTACCCATTTCATGGATGCCAAGTCCTATATTCGTGATATTACAACCAGCACCAACATTTTTTGCACCCGCTGCCTCAAGCATTTCTGCAGCCATCACTGCCGCATCCTCACACATTTTTCTTTCATTTTCTCGAAAAGTAGCATCAAAGGTAATGGTAGGAACTCCCCATTTATCGAGTTTATCCTCGTTTAGATATATTCTATTATCATGATAGGGAAGGCATTCTACAAAACCTCCCATACCAATAGACCATGCCCCGGGTTCCATCAGGCTGTCTTTAAAGGATGCTCCAAACTCAAATCCATTCTGTCCTCTTTGCCAATTGGCCCGTTTGGCGGAACCTTGATAACCATAACCCCGCAGAAACTTATCTGTTGTCGTAGCCTTGTCAATATTTCTAAAACGAGGCACATAAAATCCGCCCGGCTTTCTTCCCTTATAATACGTATCCTCAAAGCCTTCTATAGAACCACCTGCTCCCGAACCCATAGCATGGTCCATCAGATTGTGTCCCAATTCTCCTGAGTCGTTCCCTAAGCCATCAGGAAATCGATCCGATTTTGAATTCAAGAGTATAGCAGCCGAGGCTACCGCTGAAGCGTTTAGAAAAATGACCTTAGCGAAATAGTCGGTTTGCTCCATAGTTTCAGCATGGATAACCCGTACACCAATGGCTTTCTTTTTATCCGCATCGTACAGTACCTTAGAAACTACAGAATGAGGCAGTAGCGTCATATTTCCAGTTGCCTCTGCATAGGGTAAGGTCGCAGTCTGACTGCTAAAAGAGGCTCCAAAAGGACAACCTCTATCACAACGATGTCTGGTCATACACTTGCCTCTGTGGTCTTTGGCCTGAGTAATATTAGCTGTTCGCGATGAAATGAGATATCGGCCTGGGAACACGCGTTCAATTTGTTCTTTGGCGTGCTGTTCTACGCAATTTAGTTCAAAGGCAGGCATAAATTCGCCATCTGGCAAATGGGGTATTCCATCCCTATTCCCAGCTATTCCTGCGTGCTTTTCTACATAGGAGTACCAGGGTGCAATATCTTTATACCTAATAGGCCAATCGACGCCATATCCATCTTTTTTATTCGCCTCAAAATCCAGATCACTCCATCGAAAACACTTACGCCCCCAAATTAGTGACCTACCCCCTACCTGATACCCTCGAATCCAATCGAAAGGCTTGTCTTCGTAATACGGATTCTCAATATCGTTCACAAAAAAATGCGCTGTTTCTTTGCGTCTACCTGCGCCTGAACGCGATTGTTTCGGTTTTAAGGCTAATTCCTCTTGGGTGAGTGCGCCTTTGCATTCCATGTCCCAGGGATCCTCGTTCATAGTAGGATAGTCCTGGATATGCCTTACATTCCTTCCTCGCTCTAATACTAGGGTATTTAATCCGCCCTCACACAATTCTTTTGCGGCCCAGCCACCGGAAACGCCTGTACCAACAACGATGGCGTCAAAAGTAGTTTCTTTAATTGCTCTGATATTCAGGTTTGCCATATTCTTTATCGAATTTCTAATCCTTCCAAATAAAAATTTAAATCACGCCAGGTATCCACATCAGGATATCCGTTCGTCCCCGGTGGTTGCTGTAAACGTTCTTCAAAATCATAGGGTAAGATAGAGGAATTTAATGGAATACTATTCTTTTTATGACCTATTGGGTAGTTTATCTCTGCCGGTACTGGTGGAAACACCCCCTTACCTTCTCTTCGAATTCCATGACCTCCTTTATAACTCCCGTTATAATTATTAGCCAAAGTAAATCCTGCATCAGGCGTCAAATCATCAATCATCACCATAAACGCATAAGTTTTATCTGGCTCTAATACTATCGCTTTATCTTCTGGAAAAGTAAAACGCAGCAATCTTCCTTTGAGTTTAGGATTCTTAGGGTCTATTCCTATCGGCTTATCTTCTATTCCAAAATCGGAGGCTACAGGAAATGTGTATCCCCTAAAAACAGCTAGGTGCTTATAGTGCTCGCCGGTGAAATAGTCATCCCGCTCGGAAGGTATCGTCTTTTTATTCCTATCGTGTGGAAAACCGTGATATGCCTGGGACCCTTCTTCGCTTCCATTTGTATTTATTTGTGCTGTACCACTTACTTCAAGAAACTGAATAGAAAGTCGCTGTCCGTACATCTTCTTGCGAACAGCATTGGAACCGTAGCCTGTTCGCAATACCAAAGCGGTAATCTTAGCAGGATTGTCTCCTGTATAGGTAAAGGTTTGGCCGAGGTCCCTTTTTCTTTTCAGATAGGGAATTTCTTCCCCCTCTTTATTAAAATAGCCATGACCCCCTGCTTTATCTGCAGCCTTACCCGACCATTTAAAGACGAATGTAGAATCATTTTCTACGGAAGTATTGCCACCTGTGTCGTAGTTTTCATAGGCAACTAACACATTTGTTTTATCCACTCGGTCTATTAATTGCAGGTCCTGAAAGGCCTGACCAAACTGAGGTACTATGATAAAGAATGCACTCCAGAAAATAAGCGTTCTAAATGTCATGAATTCACTGTCCTTTTAAATCGAAACGAATTTAAAAGAACTTCTCAGAGAAAACTAGTTGGCTTCATAGGAATACTACTATCAACCAATTTAGTTTTATTGATCTTTTGTTTAGCTGATATCAGGCGAGTACCCAAAACATATGCCTTTGGATGGTTTACAGCATCAACTGCCAATAATTCGTCATCTTTAAAATACCATACCGAAAAGCAGGTCGTTTCCGTTGCTTCTTTACGAACTAAAACTTCATTATATCCCTCTTGTAATCCGACCATTTGCAACTTGATATCGAACTGATCCGACCAAAACCAAGGTATGCTGTTGTATGCTATCTCCCTACCACAAATATTCGCTGCTGCAACCTTCCCCTGGTCTATTGCATTTTGAACCGATTCCAGGCGCACAAACTTTTTATAATGCGGATTGTAGTGGTAGGTACAATCTCCAATAGCATAAATAGCAGGGTCGCTCGTCTGTGCAAAGGAATTCACCTTAATACCATTTTCTATGGTCAGACCAACGGCTTCGGCCAGTTCTGAATTTACCGAAATACCCACACCTATTACGATCACGTCTGCATCAAAAACGCTGCCATCCAGACAAACCACATGATAGCCATCTTCCGCTTTTTCAATAGCACTAACGGTTTTGCCAGTATGAATATCCACCTCTTTTGTTTTGTGAAGATCACTAAAAAATTGGGACATTATCGGTGCAGTGACGCGGGCCAACACACGTTCCTCTTTTTCAATCACTACTACCTCTGCTCCCAGCTTTTTTAAGGATGCTGCGGTTTCTAAGCCAATATAACCCCCACCAATTAGTACCACTCTTTTGTTAACAGAACGGGCAACGGCATCTTTAATTTGCAGGGCATCGGAGGCTGTCCGTAGAGCATATAGATTTGGAGCTTTTTCTATCCCTCGAATAGGCGGAATAAACGGCCTTGCTCCTGTTGCAATAACTAATTTATCATAGGATATTTCCCTCCCACTGCTAAGCGAGATAGTTTTAGAATCTCTAGAAATCGACTCTACTCTTTCTCCTAAAATCAGTGTAATTTCACTATTCTTATAGGTCTCTAATGGTCTGAGGAAATAATTGTCTAACTCCCCATCTACCAAAAAAG